>DATGSA010000189.1:0-2799 GCA_035303085.1 Flavobacteriaceae bacterium | reverse complement strand
ACAGATTCATCAACAAGAATATTTATTTGAAAATATACTTCCGTTATTTATCTCGCGGTATCCGCAAAATCAGCATTTAGACTTTATCCGATGGATGCAAAAAATCCCAAATTCTTATCTGCATTTCGGAGATTTTGATTTAGCCGGAATCGGAATCTATCTCAATGAATACAAAAAGCATTTAGGTGGAAAAGCTACTTTTTTTGTCCCCGATCAAATTCAAGAACAGCTAAAAACCTACGGAAACCGCCAGCGTTATGACCGACAAAAATTAAATTTCGCTCCGGAAAAGATAGTGGAAGATAAATTAAAAGGTCTCTTACAAGTTATTCATACAGAGCGAAAAGGATTAGACCAAGAGTTTTTCATCAAATGAAAACCTATAAAAAAATCTTGAGGGTTTTTATGGCAGCGTGGAGAAACCCTCAAGGTTATGAAATATAAGTATTATTAAAATAGATCTTCTACAGAAAAATAGCGTTCCCCTGTGTCATAATTAAAAGTCAGGATTCGACTTCCTTCAGGGGCATCTTTTATAAATTCAGCGATAGCAGCTAAAGAAGAACCGGTCGAAATACCTCCAAGAATGCCTTCCTTTTTGGCCAATTGTTGCGTGTAATAAAAAGCTTTTTCAGCATCAACTTTAAGAATGCCATCCAACACTTCTTTATCCAAAACCTCCGGAATAAACCCGGCTCCAATTCCTTGTAAAGGGTGTGGACCGGATTCTCCACCGCTTAAAACAGGAGAATCTTCAGGTTCTACGGCATATATTTTTGTTTTGGGAAATTTTTCTTTTAAGACTTCTCCTACGCCTGTAATGTGACCACCAGTTCCAACGCCGGTAATCAGGTAATCAAAACCTTCAGGAAAATCTTTTAAAATCTCTTGGGCTGTGGCAGATCGATGAATTTTTGGATTTGCCATATTATTAAACTGTTGAGGTACCCAAGCATTCGACATAGTACTCGCTAATTCTTGAGCTTTCTCTACAGCGCCAGTAGTCCCTAATTCTTTTGGAGTTAAAATAACTTCGGCACCAAAAGCAGTCATCAGCTTTCTGCGTTCTATACTCATCGATTCAGGCATGGTTACTTTTAAACGATACCCTTTCACTGCGCAAACCATCGCTAAACCCACTCCTGTATTTCCCGAAGTTGGTTCGATGATTGTCGTGTCTTTATTGATGGCTCCTTCTTTTTCTGCAGCTTCTACCATAGCCAAAGCTATCCGATCTTTTATGCTTCCGGCCGGATTAGACCGTTCTAATTTGATCCACACTTCTACAGAAGAATCAAATAAATTGTTGATTTTTACGGTGGGTGTATTTCCGATGGTTTCTAAAATTGAATTCTTTTTCATAATTATTCGTTTAAAAAATTATTGTCTTTTATTTTTATTTGAGATTTGTGAAAAACCATAGAATTTGGTTTGATACTATGAGTGAGCCATACGTTACCGCCAATAATACTATCTTTTCCAATGGTGGTTTTCCCGCCGAGTATGGTAGCATTGGAATAAATCACAACCCCGTCTTCGATTATCGGATGTCGTTGTTTGTTGGCTTCTGATTTAGAAACCGATAAGGCTCCTAAAGTTACTCCTTGATACAATTTTACATCATCGCCGATAATACAGGATTCTCCGATTACAATTCCGGTGCCGTGATCGATAAAAAAACGTTTTCCAATCTGTGCACCCGGGTGAATATCGATTCCGGTTTTACTGTGTGCATATTCTGTCCATAACCTCGGTAACAATTCTACGCCTTGTTTTAAAAGTTGATTTGCAAATCGATAAACGGCAATGGCATAAAATCCCGGATAAGCTATTTTCACCTCTTTTAAACTCGTGGCTGCCGGATCATTTTCCAAAATAGCATTGGCATCTTCCAATAAAGACTCATGTAATTCGGGTAAAGTTTGGGTAAAAGTGTCGACAATGGACAACGTTTTTGGTCTGTCGTCCATTATTTCTAACAAGACCAAGCAAAATTCATCTTTGATTTCCTCAAAGCGTTCTTCAATAGCATTTACAGAAGGATATGGCCTGTCTTCTAATTGAAACAAGAAACGAAATACCTCATCGATAAAGGATTCAATGCGCTGTTTATCCAAAAAAGGTTTCGCCTGCTGATGCGCTAAATAGATTTTTTTTATAAAACTCTTTTCCATAATGAAATTTTAAACCTCTACTAATATTACACGACGAATGTTTTGTTTTTAATACAGATGCACCAAGATATGAAAACTTCATTTCCTCCTTAGATGTTTTCACGTTATATTATAAAAGTTCTTGTTCAGAATCATACGATAGATTCTTAACTTTATTAAATGAACTGTTGCTCAATAAGCAATAGTATTTTCCCTCATTACTTTATAAAAACGTTTTTCTGATTCGGAAAATTAATTTAACTTTGGAAAAAATCCATTAAAAAGGAATTAATCCAAAGCCATGCATAAGTCAATCCTTCATTTAGATTTAGATACTTTCTTTGTATCTGTCGAGCGTTTGCTACATAGCGAGTTGCAAAACAAACCGGTATTGGTCGGTGGTTTGGGAGATCGTGGAGTAGTGGCGGCTTGCAGTTATGAAACGCGAAAATTTGGTGTACACAGCGGCATGTCGATGAAAGTAGCACGGCGACTTTGTCCGCAAGCAGTGGTCATTAAAGGAAATGCCGGAACGTATTCCAAATATTCTCGTTTGGTTACGGAGATCATAAAATCAGAAGTACCCCTTTTTGAAAAAGCCAGTGTAGATGAATTTTACGCCGATTTAACCGGGATGGATAAGTTT
>DATGSA010000188.1:0-3699 GCA_035303085.1 Flavobacteriaceae bacterium | reverse complement strand
GCTCTCCCGCTCTCTCGCCAACTAGAAACCCAACTACTATTACTCCAGTTCTTTGACTTTAATATCGATAACCTGGCCATTTAGGTTTGTGCAGAGTGTACTGAGCGAAATATGGGCGACATTCTTTGGGCAGAGGAGATTGTCGTCGGGTTCTTCTCCAAAATTACTGGTGCGCATGCCTGTTTTGGTGCGTTCGGGGTTGATACAGTTCACGCGAATTCCATCCGCATCCCATTCAGCTGCAACGGCTTGAACAAAATTGACAATAGCAGCTTTCGTAGCGGAATAAACGCTGTAATTTGGTCTCCCACGGGTATAAGAACTCGAAGTATAAAAAACCAAATCGCCTTTAGATTCCAGTAAATATGGATACGCCGCGCGGGCTACGTGTATAACGCCGTTTAAGTTTACATCGATGATTTTATCAATTTGCAAAACCGACATATTGTTTAGTGGTTCTTTACTCAATAAACCGGCGGTATTGAACACCGCATCTATTTTTCCCTCTTTATCATATACTTCTTGTAAAGCTTTTTTAACGGAAGCTTCTTGGGTTACATCCACTTGATTTAAACCTCTGGAGAAAGGATAGACCTTAATGTTTTCCGTTTTACAAATTTCTACAATCTGAGCGCCGATTCCTTCTCGTCCTCCAAAAACCACAATAACCTTTTTGCTCAAATCGCTTAAATCAGATCGATGATGAATATCGGTGGTTTTAAGTTGAAAAAGCTTATCGAGTAAATAAATATCTTCTTTATAAGTCAGTTTGATGTTTTGTTGGTCGCCTTTCACCACATAAATATCGGTTTCCGGTAGATATTTTTTTACCACCCCACAATCATCGGTAGCTTTAAAATCAGGGTCTTTAAAAGCTAAATCATAAGCTTCTTTGATGATTTCCAATTTAAAGGCCTGTGGGGTTTGGCCCAACCAAAAGTATTTTCGTTCAGGAATATTGTCGATTAATTCTAAATCCTCTTCCAGTTCAATAATGGTGTCCACAGCAGGAATAGCCGTGTCAACCGCCTCATAGTTCGCTAAGGCATCAATGGTGTCCGTAATAATACGCTGGCTTACTAAAGGTCGGACGGCATCGTGAAATAGGAGGTTAGTATCCGTTTGTTGCTGATAAGCCTTGATCGCAGAAAGGCTGGAATGGTATCGCTTTTCGCCCCCGTGAAGAATTTTTTTGACTTTTGTCCACTTGTTTTTAGTGACATATTCTTCGACTAAAGGGATATAAGTGGACTGACAAACAATAGCAATCTCATCTATTAGAGGATGCTTCTCAAAAGCAGCAACCGAGTGTTCCAAAACAGATTTCCCAGCGACCTTTAAAAATTGTTTGGGCAACTCTAAGCCCATGCGCGTCGCAAACCCTCCGGCTAAGATAATGGCAATGGTGTTAGACATAATTGTGTTTTATTTAGTATAATTCTTTTACTGAGCGTTTTTATAAATTAATCGTTTAAAAACAAGGTTTAAGAGTCTGATATGACCGTTTTTTGCACTGAAATATACGAGACGACCTCTACCTTTAGCGTTTTTATAGGACGCTAAAAATTCATTTCTGAAGTTTTCCATTAGATACTTTAAATCATCTATTCTTTCTTTATTTTTTGATTTATATAAACTGAATAGTGTTCTATATAAATAATACTGTAATTCTTTTGCTTTTAAGGACGGATCTATATTTTGAATGGAAAATAACTGAGTTAGCTTAGCATTTGCAAAATTTAATAAGGTCAATTCTTTTTCATAAGGATATTTTTTTGTGCGTAAACTTCCGGGGGTTTCATAATAAACATAAAGTTTTTGGGAGGAAAACTTGATTTTATCCACATATTTTAAATAATCTAAAACGAATAAAGAGTCTTCAGAAAAACTGATTTCAACCTGAAACCTGATGTTATTGATCGTGATGATTTTTGACCGAAACAACTTTCCCCATATATACCCGTGTGAAGTCATCATATTGTTTTTGAAGGCCGTTGGTACGTTTTCAATTTTATCAGAGAAATCCTCAAATTCTTTTTGTTCCGATGACTGTCTGTTTTTTTGAATAGCCCCCTGATATACAATATCAACTCCTTTTCTTTCTTTATAAATTGTTTCTAAAAATTCCGGTAGAACTTCATCATCACTGTCTATAAAAGTAAGCCAATCTCCTGTTATTTTTGCTAAACCCAAATTTCGAGCTGAACTCACCCCTCCGTTCTCTCGATGAAAAACCTTAATTCGTCCATCTTTAAAAGCATAATCATCACATATTGCTCCACTATGGTCAGTGGAACCGTCATTGACCAAAACCAATTCAAAATCGGTAAAGCTTTGGTTTAGTACCGATTCGATACATTGTTCTAAATAAGTCGCTGTATTATATACAGGAATTATGATGCTTATTTTAGGTTTGATTTGCATGTTTTAGATGAATATAGTTTTTATCCTTTTATTTAAATAAAATATGTTGTTAGAGTTAAATAATATAATAAGCATTGCTCGAAATGTATACATCACTTATCTTTAAAGTGAATTAATATTGATTAAATCGAAAGAAGCCTCTATTTGTTATTTATAAAATCTAATTTAGTTTTTTTATTTCTTCTACCACACGCATACAAGAATTCCCATCTTTATAACGATGAAACATTTCTTGAAATTTAGCATAGCTATCCAAATATTCATTAGAGTTCAACCAAGATAGATTTTTAATTTTAGATAAAAAGTCTTTACTGTCATAAACAATTGGCTTTGGTAAAATTGTTGGCAAATCGTAATAAATCGAGCGGTCTTTTTTATACAATTCAAAATCATACATATAGAATAGCATTGGTTTCCCTGTTATGGCAAAATCTGTAACAATAGAGCTATAATCTGAAATCAATATATCGGTTATCAAAAGTAATTCCTGAACATCTTTAATTGTATTTGATAGATCTATGATATTTGAATAATTTGAAGGGACGCTTATTAGACTATCCCAGGGATGCTTTTTGACAACAAACACATAATTTTGGACCTTTAAAATTTCATTTAATTCTTGCCAATTCTTTTCTGTAAAAGGCGGGAAAGTCTCGTAATCTCTGAATGTTGGGGTGTATGAAATAATTTTATCATAAAATTGAAGAGAATAGACTTTTTTTATTTTATTATTTGAATTTTTAGGGGAAAAGAAAATATCGTTTCTGGGTAATCCTGTGATTGCATTATTATTTGTTCCAAAAGAAAGTTTTTTCTTTTTGGCATCAGCTTTTGATGTAGTTACAACAACTCTATCATTCTGATGGTCTTTTTTTGTATGATTGGTAAATCTTCCGCGGTTTGGGTTGGTCGATTTATGTAACGCTCCAATGTTTTTAAATCCTGACCCATGCCAAACCTGAATAATATTAAAACGTCCTGAGGATAACATAGGATTTGCCACATCCAAAACAATAAATTGAGCACGCAATAGTAATTTCAATATAGAATTGTGATTGCTCTCAATCTTGATGTCATATTTTGAGGCTTCCTTAATAATAGCTTTATTCTGAGAAACCAAGACTGCTTCATACTCTGGATGGTTATCAGTTATATAAAGTATTAAAGCCTTAATGTTTCCAGTGAATTGATTCGGGTTGTGGAACTGCTTGAAAACAATCAAGCCTTTCTTTTTTGGTACTAACCAAGATATAAGTTGAATTAAAAAGTTAAACA
>DATGSA010000187.1:0-20217 GCA_035303085.1 Flavobacteriaceae bacterium | reverse complement strand
GGAGAATTAGCTACGTTGAAATTTACAATGAAGAATAAACCCAATACGATTCTGCGTAACAATTCACCGGTTTTAGGAAATGGAACGTTTATCAATAATTTTATCTTCCCCTCGCTTGGATATTCAGCTGATGCAGAGATCAGTGACACCCAACTGAGAGAGAAATACAACTTACCACCTAAAGAACGGATGGCGGATCAGGATGATATGGAAGCCAGACAAAACACCTACATCCGCGATGATTCGGATTGGATTACGTTTGAAACAACAGTCAGCACCAGCGAAGATCAAGTGGCTATTGCGCCAGGATATTTGCAAAAAGAGTGGACGAAGAACGGAAGAAGGTATTTTCATTATAGCATGGAAGATCAGAAAATACTGAACTTTTATGCTTTTAATTCGGGTGATTATGAAATCAAACGAGATAAGTGGAAAGATATTGATATTGAAGTTTATTACAATGAAAACCATCCTTATAACGTAGATAGAATGATCCGAAGCTTGAAAAAGAGTTTTGATTATTATACCGCAGAGTTCAGTCCATATCAGTTTAGACAAGCCAGGATTATAGAATTTCCTAAAACGCAAGGTCGATTTGCGCAATCTTTTGCCAATACATTTCCATTTTCAGAAAGTATAGGGTTTATTGCTGATGTGGATGATGAAGACGAGGATGCGGTAGATTATCCGTTCTCAGTAGCTTCCCATGAATTGGCACACCAATGGTGGGCGCATCAAGTGATTGGTGCAAAAGTGAGAGGCGCTACCATGCTTTCAGAAAGCTTGGCAGAATACAGTTCTTTAAAAGTACTCGAACACGAATATGGAAAAGGGCAAATGCGTAAGTTTTTAAAAGAAGCCCTCGACAGTTATTTAAGTGGGAGAAGTTCGGAGAGCAAAAAGGAGTTACCTTTAATGTATAATGAAAACCAACAATATATTCATTATAACAAAGGGTCTCTCGTTTTTTATACGTTGAGCGATTATATGGGAGAAAAGGAATTGAACAAGGTGCTGAGTAAGTACATTGATAAAGTTGCTTTTCAAGAACCGCCTTACACGACGGCAGGGGAGTTGGTGAGGGATATAAAAGTCGCCGTTCCTGATTCTTTGCAATATATGGTTGAAGATATGTTTGAGACGATTACGCTTTATAATAATTATTTGGAAACTGCCGAAGCGCGCGAACTGAATAATGGTAAATATGAGGTCAACCTAAAAGCGATTGTTAGTAAATATAAATCAGGAGAAAAAGGAAATAGAATTTATGCCGATGCTCGGGGTGATTCATTGGTTTACCTTAATAAACGCGAAAAAGAAATAAAATCTTTGCCGTTAAAAGACTATGTGGAAATCGGAATTTTTGCACCAATCAAAGATCATAAACCAGGAGAAGCTACTGAAAAAACGCTCTATTTAAAGAAGGTGAAAATCACGGATATCGAGAATGATTTTAAAATCATTGTGGACGAAAAACCCAGTGAAGCTGGGGTCGATCCTTATAATAAATTGATTGACACCAAGTCTTATGATAACCGTAAAAAGATTAGTGTTGATGAGAATTAGTTTATTTCTATTTTAAGGGTAATAATCCCGAAAACAAGTGGCTGATTTTTAGGAAGAAAGATTTATAGCCATTATTTCTTATAAAATGTTTAATTTTGCTTTTTATTGAAAAATCAAAATCATGTCGAAAAAGAAGTTTGAAGCCACGGATGAGGCAAAAGGGAAAGCTAAACAATTAAGATTATTTGCTTTTCTCGCTTGGATTGTTGCCATAGCGGGAGAAGTATTCGCTATTTTAAAATTGATAAGCGATGAGACGATGACTTGGTTGATTGTGGCTATTGTTGTGATTCTCGCTTTAGCAATTACGGGAAACCTATTGTGGAAAAAGGCAAATCGACTTGATCCGGCATCAGAAAAGAATAAGTTTAAATTTTTCGTGCAAAATCAATTGGGCGTTATTATGTCGGCTTTGGCATTTTTACCGTTAGTCATACTTATTTTCACCAATAAAGACGCCAGTAAAAAAACAAAAGGAATTGCGGGAAGTGTCGCCGTCGTAGCTTTATTGGCGGCAGGAATTACCGGAGTTGATTTTAATCCGCCTTCGGTTGAAAAATATACGCAACAGATAAATGAACAAACCGATATTATTCAGCAGCTTAATGATAGCGTGGATAATGTTTATTGGACACCAGCAGGAAATAAACTTCACTTTTATGAAGACTGTCAGCATATTATAAATTCAGACGTAAGTTCAGGTACCGTTAAAAACGCTTGGGAAGCACGAGGAATTGATAATAACGAGATTTGTAAAACTTGTATGAAGCGTTCGGCTAAGGAAAAAGAACTTAACTTGGAAGAGGTTTTGGAAAGCGCTTCAACCAAAGAATCCATAGAAGAGTAGCAACAAAAAAAGCTCACAACTATCAAGCTGTGAGCTTTTCACTTCATCAACCAATCTTGTTTTTAATAACGCGTTACTAAAGCGATTTTATTAAAATTTTCTAAGCTTCCTTCTTCCAAGAAAACTGCATCACCACCGAACTCTAAGGTGTATTCAATCATATCATCCACAATGTCATTGATATCGTTTTTGTCTTTGATGTCTTCTGTAGAAATAGGGGTTAGGATGCCATCCTCATTTCTGACAGGTTGAAAATATCTTTCTTCTACAAATATTGTTCTTCCTCTTCCTTTTTGCACAGCTTGCCAAATGTCGTTGAGATCTCCTAAGTAATTTCCGGAACTGATTGCTTGTTTAAGTTCTTCGATTCGCGAACGGTTTTTCTTTAAAATCAATTCTTCTACTTTTGGCCAAACTTTTCTCACCAAGTTATCAGCCGTTTCATTAAATTTTTTAAGAGGAATATATCCTAAAATAGTGTTTGGATTATCAGCTATTTTCATGTAATCGTGATAGTTGCTTTCATCAGAACAGATAATCACATTAAGTGGATTTTTCCTTCTGATATTATTAGCCATCTTATCCACCCGGTTAAAGAACTCTTTCGTTAAATTGGTGACACGAGTAGCCTTTGAAGGAGTTGCTTTGATAAGCCCCAACAGGTCGGGATCTTCTACCGGGAAACCTCCTGTGGTAAATTCTTCTTCTAAAGTATCGCTACTGGCTTGAAGCATTCGAGCTTTACCTTTGCTGATTACCAAGATGTAATAATTAGAAGATCTGTGAAGCGCACGAACAATAGGACGCGTGGCGAAAGTGTCATCCAAGATAATACGACTGTTGAGTTTGATAGGAAGCCTTAGAAATTCTGCAATATCATCATTGACAAAAAGCATCAACCCGTGATCATTATGACGGTAATCTATATCTTCTGCTAATTTCTCTAACTTTTCAGTATATCTTTCGGCAATTTCTTCGCCGTATTCACTTTGTAATCTTTGATTGGCTTCTGCTATCTTGTTCTTTAATAAAATAACGTCTTTTTTATTGTCCGGATGAACTTTGTGTGTTTTTAAAATTAAAGTGACACAAACAGGAGCGGTGATTTTGCTTAATCTTTCAAATGTCTCTTTCATAATTTGTTTTTATTTCTTTTGTTCAGGCTTGAATATAGCGAAAAATCCTCATTCTTTTATGACTTAACACAAGAATAACAAGGCGGTTTTTAATTGTAGCTTAATTCGAGAGATTTAGTCGTGTTGAATCCAGTGTATAAAGTTTTTAAGACATTGTTTTTTCGTTTGTGATTGATTTCAAGAAGTGTTCTCTTTGTTCGGAGGAAAGGTAGGTGAATAAAAAACGGAAGTAATAATTAGGATGAAATCTTCTTTTGATTTTTGGATATAAAAAAATCCATCTTTACTCCAAGTGGAATAAAGATGGATCTTGATAAAATCTTCTTTCAGCGGAAGCGTCTATTTTAGATAAACAGATTCTTTGTTGAATTTCTTAGCCAACAATCCATAAACCAATGCTCTGTATTTGTTAGGATTTGAAGAGCCAAGCTTTTCTATAACTTCATCAATGGCCTTATCTAATTCAGGGCCATCCGCTAACTCCAGCTTCTTGATTAGGAAATTATTTTTTACGGTTTTAAGCTCTTCAGGATCGCTGGAGGAAACTAACTCTGCATCAGCATTATAGATAGAAGGCCCTAAACCTCTTGCGACAGCTCTTAAGTATTCTTCTGTCAAACCTAAATTTAGTTTTTTACTGGCTGCAACATATTTCTCTACAGCGTCATCAAATTTACTCATAATAAGTGATTTTTAAAGGATTAATAGCAAGTTGGCAATATACAGATAATATTCTAATAATTAATTAAAATTTTTATCATCTAAAAGAAATTGGTTTATGACAGGAAATAAGAGTTTTAAACGTGATGTTTCTTGGTGTTTAGAGAGATATTTCATAGTATTGCATAAGGAACTTACTTTGTGGGTGCTTATTTTTAGTCAACGGATTGAGGTTGGGATACTAAATTAAGCTAAAAGCAAAATTGATTCTAAAAACTAAAAAAAATTAAATAATATGAGAATTTATTTTAAGTATAGGTGTTGTAAATGAATTGAGATGATAAGGTGAAATATATTTAATTAAAAACTCTTAATTTAAAAAAGGCTTTAGCTATACTAACTAACCAATTAAAGACTTTGAAAATTAATCGTAAAATAATTAAATCATTACCGAAGTCCAAGCAAAGCTTAATACATTACTGTCTTTTAATAGGAATGACAATGCTGTCATCTCTAAGCTTTGCTCAAGGGATTGAAGTAGATGATACCTCATACAGCGCTCAGGCTTTAGCTGAGATGCTGTTGGATGATGGGTGTGTGGAAATTTCTAATGTTTCACGCTCCGCCAGCGCTGCTGTGGCTTATTTTGAAGATAACGGTAGCGATTTCCCGTTGGAAGAAGGAGTCATTATTCGAAGCGGAAAAGCAAAGTATTCTGAAGGTCCATATACTGGAGCGAACTTGAGTAGCCAGCTAAATAGCAATAGCGACCCGGACTTAGTTGATATCAATAATGAAGACGGACAGTCGGTAGATATTACAGATGTAGCTTTCTTAGAATTCGATTTCATTCCCTTATCCAATCAATTTGCATTCGATTTCCTTTTTGCCTCTAACGAATATGGCGAATGGCAGTGTTTATCCAGTGATATTTTTGCCTTTTTACTGACTAATTTAGATACCGGGGAAACTGAAAACTTAGCGGTTATTCCAGGTACAAGCACACCAATCTCCGTTAAAAATATTAGAGACCAAACATACAACTCAGGCTGTAATTCCAGAAGTCCAGAATATTTTGACACTTTTAATGTGAATGATCCGATGAATTCTTCTGTGAATATGAAAGGATATACCCAGGTTTTAACAGCACAATCGAGTATGATTCCCGGAAATAACTACAGAATTCGTCTGGTTATAGGAGATTCGAATGATGCGAAATACGATTCAGCAGTTTTCTTGCATGCCGGTAGTTTTGATGCTTCTTTTAGTTTAGGAGAAGATCAATCGATTTGTGCCGGAGATGAAATTGAACTATCAACAGGACTTTCAGCTGAGGAGTATAATCATTCTTGGGAAAAAGACGGTCAAGACTTAGGTGAAAACGGAGCGAGTATAATAGTTACTCAACCGGGGTCTTATGAAGTAACCGTCAGTAAAGATGATGGTGGGTGTGTACTAACGGATACAGTAGTGTTTCATGAGCTTCAAATAAATCCTCCTAATAATATCAGTGTCTGCGATCCGGGTTCTGCTAATACGGATTATGTCTACAATCTAACCTATAACAACGCGGCGGCTTTAGATATTGATCCCCAAATTTATGACATCGTTTTTTATAATTCTCAAACCGATGCACAAAACAACACCAATCCTATTCCTGAAAACCAACTGGACAATTATTCCAGTCAAGGAAATGAAACTATTTTTATCAGGATTTTTAATGCCGAGTCCGGAAATTTTTGTGATGCCTTGTACTCCTTTAACCTTGAGGTAGATGAGGAGATAATTGTTGAAGACCCCGAACCGATTGGTCTTTGTTTTTCTGAATCTGGATATATGGTCGATTTGACGCAGATTGAAGAGGAGGTGTTTGCTAATCAAAATGCTAATGATTTAGATATTGACTACTTCGAATACGATCCTACCAACATCCTAATGGATCCGATTTCATCTCCTACCGATTATCCGCTTCCAACAGGATTTGATACCGAAACCATTTGGTTTGAAATTTATGATGTCAATGAGCCCAATTGCTTTGATATTGCAAGTTTTGAAATTATAGAATATCCTGAAGTACCGGTCAGCGAAATTGAAGATGTCATTGAATGTGAGTTTTTTGTGTTGCCCGACATCGAACATGGAGGCTACTTTACCGATAGTGGCGGAGAAGGAACACCTCTGTTTCCAGGAGATATAATAGAGGAAGAAGGTTATTATTATATCTATAATGAAGATGAAGAAACCGGTTGTTTTAAAGAGTCTTCATTCAATGTCATTCTAATTGAAAAGTATGATATACAAGGAACTTATTGTGGAGAGTTTGAAATACCTCAACCTCCTGAAGGAGAGTTTTATACCGATCCAGGAGGGCCAAATGGAGAAGGGGATTTAATCCCTCCGGGAACAGTAATTGAAACTACCACTACCGTATATTTTTATGCGGAAGTAGATGGCGAGTTTTGCCGAGATGATCCGATGGAAATTGATATTCATCCCATCCCATTAATTGATGATCCTTTTGATGTGATTGTTTGCGGGTCTTATCAATTGCCAATATTAGGTGGTGGAGATTATTATACCCAACCCAACGGTGGAGGTCAACAAATGTCAGCCGGAGATATTATCACTTCTACACAACAACTTTATATTTTTAAAGACAATGGAACTTGTAGTGATGAAAACAGCTTCCACGTTTATATCGTTCCCGAATTTGAGGATGTAGAAGCTTGTGGAAGCTATACGCTGCCGGAACCGGATACAGGAGGGTTCTATACAGATTCTAAAGGACAAGGTGAAGAAATCCCCGGTGGAACAATTATTACAACTTCACAAAAAATCTATTATTACACCCAGACCACCACCTCCCCGAATTGTACCAATTACATGTCCTTCTTTGTAACGATTAAGCCTGTTCCGGAAGTAGATGATTTTGATGATGTCAAATTATGTGAGGAGGAAACTTTTATTTTACCGGAATTGGAAAATGGCACCTATTTTACAGAAAGCGGAAGAAATGGTGAGGTGCTACAACCCGGCGACGAGCTGGAAGAAGAACAAGAGATTTTTATCAATAATATTTTAGACGGCTGTGAAAATGAAACCAGTTTTAGAATACGGATTTATGAACTACCTCCAATTTCTAATTTTACTGATATTTACACCTGTGATCCTTATATAGTGCCCGAGCCTACTTATGGCGATATCTACACAGAGCCCGGTGGTCAAGGTGAAATGATCAGTCCGGGAGAAGTGTTGTTGGATAGCCAAACCCTGTATGTTTATAATCAATCATCGGAAGTACCTTATTGTGAGATTGAAGAAATGTTTACCATACATGTCAATTATGTCAATGTAGGAGAAATTGAAGATGTGTTTGCGTGTGATAGTTATGTTTTGCCTGAATTGACTTCAGGAGATTATTATACAGCACCCGGAGGTGGAGGGCAACAGTTAGAAGAAGGGGATACCTTAACCACCTCGCAAACAATCTATGTATATGCTCAAAAAGGAGATCGATTTGTGTGTACGGATGAGAAAGCTTTGGAAATTACTATTTCAACAACCCCTGAACTTCACGAATTTGAAAATGTTCTTGATTGCGGGAGCTACCAGTTGCCGGACCTGAATGATGATCCGGATTATGAACAATGGAATATGGTTTATTATCGAGAACCCGGCGGGCAAGATATAATTGATCCGGAAGATTATTTGTTTATGCCAGGAGAACATGATATTTATGTACGTGCCCAAGCCCCGGATAATCCCAATTGCTTTGACGAAGAACATTTTACACTTACCATAAACCCACTCTTAGAAATGAATGTGGATAATGCATCGATTTGTGTAGATCCTGAAACAGGAGAAGTGATGTCTACAGCTTTCCTCCAGTCAGGTGTAGATCCAACACTATATACTATCGGATGGCATTTTGATGGGGAACTTGTACATATAGGAGAAAATTTCGAGACTGATGTGGCCGGTACCTATACTATTACGGCTACTAAAAATGAACCCGAAAATCAAGGGGATTGTGATTATAAACCATTCCTGATAAATGTGAAGGAATCCAGCAAACCTATTGTTATTGCTTATGTCATGACACCGGATTTCTCTGATATTGCCTCGATAAAAGTAGAGGTTATTAGCGGTGTAGGAGATTTCGTTTATAGCCTTGATGGAGGCCCCTATCAAGAGGAAGATGTTTTTTATAATGTAGATTCAGGTCTTCATATCATAAGAGTGAAAGACCTATTGGGAGATTGCGGAGTAACTAAACTAGAAGTGTATGTGATTAAATATCCAAAATTCTTTACGCCCAATGCCGATGGAATAAATGATACGTGGAACATCAGAGATTTAGAAGAAAACCCAGAGGCAGTTGTGTATATCTTCGATAGATATGGGAGGTTGTTGAAGTCGATTAGACCCTATGGCAGGGGATGGGACGGAACATTTAATGGAAAACAAATGCCCTCTAATGACTATTGGTTTAAAGTTGAATATAAAGTCAATGGAGAAAATAGAGTGTTTAAAGCAAACTTCACGCTGAAACGTTAATCAAATTTAAAAGCATGTAATTCCCTATATTATTTTGTAGGTTTGTCAACTATAAGAAGACTCAGTTCATTCCGTTGAATTGAGTCTATCTTGCGCGGGGCGATTTATGCCCCGCTTTTTGTTTTATAAGGCTATAGTTTAAACTGGCTATTATAATTGAAACATCTATTTTTCGACACGTTGTCATTCAGGCAGGGAAAAGGAAGGATAATGGTTCGTTAAAAGCAGGCAACTCAGGAAGAAAGCAAATCCACATTTCAAACCCATTTTGCTGAAATGTTTTTCCCCAACTCTAAAAGGAGCCATTATAGCAAAATTTATTTTTTTAGGAAGTTGTTTACCTTGCCTCCCTTTACCGTGTCCGCCTTAGGAGGACCGTGTGCGCCTCGGGAGCAGGGACCGGGAAAAGCAAGGTAAACAGTTTTTTTAATAAAATAACTTTAGGTAAAACCACGATTTGAAATTAAACATCAACGCCCAATTAAACTACAGCTTTTACAATAATATATCCTTACGATGATTGAGTCTCTTTCTCGATAAAGAGATTTATCGCTGATATGCTGTTTGTATAATTTAAGCCTTCGTAAGAGAGGAAAACTTATCGACAAGTAAACAAGAAGCTTAAAAGTTGCTAACAACCGATGATAGTTTGCTTAACAAGAAAGAAGTTAGTTTTAATTGCTCAACCTCAAGATTATTTTACCAATAAAAAAAGCCCTGAAACAAATAAATTGTAACAGAGCTTTTCTAATGAGTTATTAGAAAAAATTAGATATCAAAGCTATATCCAACGCGCAAACCTATCCAGTCTAAACTTGAACCTGATGTTGCGATAGATTGGTAGCGTAGAGATATGTCAAACTCATCAAACATATATCCCGCACCGATAGCCCAACTAAATTCAGTCGACGAATCAGAAGCAGACATATTGACATCCACTCCAGGGAAATCAAACTCAAAATCACTTTTGGTTTTGGTTTTTGCAATAGCAAAACCCAATTGTGCTTCTCCATAAAAATTATCAAAGAAATGACGATATCCTGCCATTATCGGGATAATATTATAATTGATTTTGAATCCCTCTAAATCTTTTCCAGGAAAATGTAAATAACCCAGAGTGAGCTCAACCTGCCCGTCATCACTGACTCCATATAAACCTTTTACTGTTGCACCGAAACCTAAATCCGTTGCATCACTAAAGTCACCTATGGGCAGACCGAGTTCTAAACCGGGATTGATCTTAAGCTCACCTTGTTGTGCTTGTACTTGTTGCGCTGTGATAAATGAAAATGCTAAAAATACGATAAAAATAATTTGTTTTCTCATAGTTAATTAAAAATTAAGGGTTATTGTAATTGTTTAATATTTATTGTAATTGTAAATATTTCAAAAATTATTTTGGTATAAATTTACATATATTTTCATTAATCTAACCTAATAATTCATTTTGTTTTAAATTTAATTTGTGGTTGTCGTATTTTGACAAGTTATAATGGTGTAAATTGTTTTATCATTTTAACTACCACATAAGTTTTCAACGGATTGCGATTAATGATTCTTCGATGGGATTAACCTCGATAAAACCGGATATACCTAAGAGTTGGTCTTTTTCAAATGGATTCTTTGGACAGGTGAATTCCCCGCTGAACTCAATTTTAAAAGAGACCGGAACAAATAAATTCGATGCGCTTTTGTTGACTTTGAGGTCGGTGATTTTAAAATCACCCGAGTTGCTAATTCGTTTAATCTGTCGATTAGCCATCGTATAAGTAATCTGTAAATTTGATTTGTCTTGTCTATAGGGAATAAATGAACCTGTTTCCTCATTATTGTTGTGATTATTAACCGAAAACAACAAATTCCCCTCTATTTCAATATCATCTTCTGCCAACAGAAAGTAAATCTTTTTGGTTTGTAAATTGTCAAGATCATTGGTCATAAAGGCTAAGTTGTATAGTTGATCTTTCTTCTTCTGTAAGACATTATCAATCTTGCCGGTTAGCGTTTTTGTAGCAGATGATCCCGTTTTAAATTTGAAATCGTATGTATGTGGGATAGCCAAACAGTCGGATAGGTTTGATTCGATATGACGAGCCAAGCTCGGGCTGTCTTGTATAGGGCGATTGACTGAGAAAATCAGCATCCCAAGCAGTAAAAGTTGAAAAATATTTTTAAATCCATACATAAATTTGAACTATGAATCTTTTAAAGTATTTAATGATTTAAGAGACGATAAAGGAATCAAAATCATTTTGCAGATGATTAAATAATGGTTAGTTAACTTGGCCAGCGTTTTCATAATAGAAATTTAATGTGCTTAATCATCCTTTTTCAGTTAGGTTTAAACTTTTAAAATAATACTGTCAAATAAATAAAGCAGCCTTGATGATCCGAGAAAAGAAATAATCCACCCCAGGATTTGGATCATCTCCAACAATTTTATTTGCTAATCCATTAAATATCCATTCTTGAAATTTGATATTTTGTTGGATAGGCTGCTTTTTTTAATTCTTTATTCAAACATGCCACCAGAAACTTGTTGATATCCGGAAGTACTGAAATTGTAATCCACCTTCTCCAATTTCTTAGCTTTCATGATATAATTTTCATCTTTATTTCGTTTGTTCTTACCTTTCATATACATTACCAATCCGTTGCTGATGTCCATAGCTTCTTTTTGGAACATATTTGTCACTTCTTCATTTTGGTCATTGAATATACTATTCATACTGACCGGTACTTGATCGGTATAGTATAAAGTGATTTCCCATTCGTCATCTTCAAGCTTTTTTCCTTTACACTTATATCCTAAAAATGTTTTGTTTGGTAAAGAAGTTATTTTAAAGTCAGCAGAATTATCAAAGTCATCTTCTTCATCATCATCGATATCTATCGACACTGGGAACATCATTTTTCCGCCCGGAGTTGACATAAAATTGAAGGCAGTTGCTTTGGAATAATCCATTACGGTAAACATTTGGGCTTCACCTTGACTTCCTCTCATTCCCATGTATTCCCCGCTTTTAGTCAGAAACATCTCTAAATCTATTTTAAACTCATCAGATTCTTCACTGGTTTCTACACTCGTAACGTATAAGTGAGAAAAGAAATAACTGTTCTGGGGACTTACGGAGGATTTGGTTTTATTCTTTTTAAATTTTTTCTTGCCATTATCTTTGCCTATAGAAAATATATCATCCATTCCTTCGTCAACAGACTTGGAAGTTTTCTTGGCAGATTTGTCCAATACTTTGTCTTCTGCGGCATCTTGCACCTTTTTATTTAGCTTTTTCCAAAATTGAGCCTGCGTAGGCACGCCAATTAATAAGACTAATAGTAAAATTGTCAGGTTAATAAATCGTTTCATAACAGTGGGTTTTATTTGCAAATGTAGGACAGAGGTAGCTTTGCTACAATAGCTAATGAGTAAACTGCAAGGTTGACTTAGTATTTGGTAGCAATCGGATAGAATTAGGTAATATACTCATCGCAATGTGAAGATAAACTGACATTAAATTACCATAATTATAGGCTTTTTAAATGATATTCATTTGGTTTTTACAAAGAATATACTCCTTTCAGTCCATATAATTGATACTATGGAAATTGAGTAGTTGAAATAAATCTCTAGCAAATAATGAGGTTTTGAGATAAAATTCAAGCTTATATATTACCAAATACATAAGAATGTTGACTGAATTCTAAGTCAAGTAAACCAAATACTAAATGGGGTTTCAATAATTGATTTCTAATAGTTAAATTGGTGAACATGAGAAAAATAATGTTAACATTCTGCCTGCTGCTTTGGCCGATTTTGTCTTTTGGTCAAGTTCAATTAGACCGAATTGAATCGCATAAAAGTCTTGTTGACCTTCCCGGTGTTCAAATTTTATATACAGATCAAAAGGAAAACTTTGAAGATATAAAAGATAAAGATTTTTCTCACGCCTATACCGAATCGGATTTCCCGAAAGAAGGAAAAGTGCTTTGGTTAAAAATCAAACTGGTTGTTAAGGATAGTTTAAAGCAAAAGTATTATTTATACAGCACTATGCCTTATTTTTCGGTTTTTCAAAAGATTGATGATTCTTGGAGTAAAACTAATAACGGGTATTTAACGCTCTTAAAAGATAGAGAAAATACTCGATCGTATCGTTTTCTTCCTTTGAATTTGCAATCTCCCGGAGAAGAATTTATTTACGTAAGACTTGATAATAAAAATATTAGCCGGGCACAAAGTGCGGTGTGGATAACCAGTGAAAATGCTTATTATCAAGCTTTGCAGGTTCAAGAGGATTATGACAAACCAGCGTCTGTTTTTTCCCTTATCTATTTTGCAGGACTGGCCATGGTTTTCATCTTTATTATGATGATGTATTTTTTGGTGCGCGAGTCATTATATTTTTATTACATGCTGTATGTGTTTTTCCAAATTCTTTATTCTTTGTTCACTAATTCATATCATCCGCTGAACTTTATAAATATCTCTTGGTACTATCCTCAGATGGCTTTTGTTTTGTCTGAACCTTTACAGTTTACCTTCGTTGGGTTTTACATATTTTTTATTTATAAATTATTGGAAATCGATAAAAAAACTTTACTGGGACGCGTTTTACGTAGTTTTGGGTGGAGTTGTTTTGGTTATGCCATGGTGACTTTGATTTTCTATTCCATAAATTATAATCCGGAGATTCATCGTACGATCTTTCGAATCAGCCGTGCTATTGTTTTACCATTAAATCTAATTTTAGTCATATGGATACTTGTTAAAGTAAAACATCCACTTATCAATTATTTTATAACAGCTCATTTGTTTTTCTTTATAGGAGCAATTACCGCCGTGTATCTCTCCATCAAGGGGTTATATGCTAATCCTGAAAGTATATTCTATTTTAGAAATAGTCCTGCAATTATTTTTCAAGCTGGTCTGATGGGGGAAGTTATTTGTTTCTCTTTTGCACTCTCTCGAAGAGTTCAAATTATTCAGAAAGAAAAACATCTTGGTTTTAAAGCTTATATCAGTCAGTTAGAAGAGACTGAGAGAATTCAAGAGCAAATGAACAAAGAATTGGATCAGAAGGTTAACAAAAAGACTGAGGAATTGCTGGAAGTATATTTAACTATGGAAAGACAACGAGAAAAAGAACTAAAAATGGAATTTACTCAAAAGTTGAACGAAATGGAAACCATGGCACTAAGGTCGCAAATGAATCCTCACTTCCTATTTAATAGTATGAACGCTATTAAACATTTGATTATGACTGAAAGATCAAATGACGCGATGTATTATTTGGATGATTTTTCTTATCTTTTGCGGAAAGTTTTACAAAATAGTAAAAGAAAGACCATATCGGTAGAAGAAGAATTGGAAGTGCTTAAATTATACCTATCGATGGAGAAAGTGAGGTTGGGAGAAGATTTTAACTTTGAAATCTCTGTAGATAATGCGGAGAAACTTGCTATGTACCCAATCCCTGGATTGTTATTACAACCCGTGGTCGAAAATGCAATTTGGCATGGTTTAATTCCGAGTGCTAAAAAAGAAAAAAAATTATGGATTGATTTCAGCATCCAAGATACGCTTGTGATTTCTATTCGAGATAATGGAGTGGGGCGTCAGTCAGAAGACAATGAGAGTAGGGAGCATTTGGGCTTGCACCAATCTATGGGAATGAAAATTATACATAATAGAATAGAACTGTTTAACCACGCCCACGATCTGAAAATGAAATTGAATATTGATGATCTGCAGGAAAATGGTTTTCCTTCAGGAACTTTGGTTACCTTTACTTATCTAAATAACTCCTTATGATTAAGATTGTAATACTTGACGATGAAAAACACTGTACCGAAATCTTAGAAACTTTGATTGGGAAGATGCAACGAAATTATGAGATTCTAGGAGTGTTTAATGACCCGATAAAAGCATTGAGCTTTATTAATGAATACGAAATCGATTTGTTGTTTTTAGATATTCAAATGCCTAAAATGAATGGGTTTAAATTGTTGGATAGAATTTCTCCGATAGAATTTGATGTGATATTTACAACCGCTTATGATCAATATGCCATTCGCGCTTTTGAATACAGTGCTTTTCATTATTTGTTAAAACCAATCACTGAAAAATCATTGGTCCAATGCCTGCTGTCTTGGGAACAACGAAAAAGAAAAGTAAATGCTGAACAATGGGGACTGTTGAGGAAAGCAGTGGATCAAGAAACAACCTCCCCCAGTAAAATAGCGTTACCAACAGGTACTGGATTTGAAATTATGAAAGTTGATGAAATTGTGCGCTGTCAATCGGAGAATAACTATACTTCATTTGTTTTTGAAGATGGAACCAGAACTTTAGTTTGTAGAACTTTGAAAGACGTAGAGAGAATCTTGCCTGAAGAATACTTTTTAAGAATTCATCAATCCCACCTTATCAATGCCAAATTTGTAAAATCGATTAATCGACAATCAGGTGGTACTATTTTTATGGTAGATGGAGGAGAAATTCCTATCTCAAGACAAAAGAAAAACTATATCGACAAATTGTTGGCCTCTATGTTGAAATTCGATTGATACTGCTACAATCAGTTTTGAAGAAATAGTTGTTCCGGACTGTTTCTGTTGAAATGTTTTTTAATGTCAACTTATAAATCGAGCATTCAAAAATATAAAAATGCATCTTCAAGGTGTTCTATGCGGGTTCCTAACCTGTTTTTAACGATAGCTATAATATCAAACCTTGCTTCGACTTCTAAATCGTTTTTTAAAATATAATGATCAAAAGCCGCCACCATCAGTTTTATTTTCTTGGGTTTAACAAAATCCTGTGGGTTTCCAAATGCTGAAGTACTGCGGGTTTTAACTTCTACTGCGGCAAGCACCTCTCCTTTTTTTGCTATGATATCAATCTCAGCTTTTCTAAAACGGTAATTTCTTTCTAAAATTTCATATCCGTTTTCTAACAGGAATGACACGGCTAAATGCTCTCCTTTTTTGCCCAATTTA
The DNA here is from genome assembly GCA_035303085.1 of Flavobacteriaceae bacterium. Taxonomy (GTDB): domain Bacteria; phylum Bacteroidota; class Bacteroidia; order Flavobacteriales; family Flavobacteriaceae; genus JAJYSO01. Next base: position 4,452 of record DATGSA010000187.1, on the reverse strand, counting down.
TTGTGTTCTGCCATAGCTTTTGAAAAATTAGCAAATTAAAAGACACAGCTGTACTGCAAGAATTATTTCCAAAAATTAAATGTTTCTTGCCACTTAAGTTACTATAAACCAAAAACAGGTTAGGGCTCAGTTTATAGTTTTTAAAATTAAATAAAAACTAAAATTTTTATTTTATAAGTTAATCCCTGTTGGCAAAAGACCCCTGTATTCTCTCTTGTGAGCTTTAAAGAATTCTCTCACTTCAGGACAAGTAGGCATTATCCTTGTTTGATTTTCTTCTGTGAATTTATCGAAAAGACTTCTCAAAAAAACTTGATCATCGCCACGAAGTTTCATTTCTTCATTGACACTAAGCTTGGTAAGGAAAATTTGCCGAGGTTGCTCGGAATATTCTAAGGTGATTAACTCACCTTCAATTTCGGCTTCAAATTGTCTTAAAAATTCATTGTTCTTAATTTCAAAAACTTCATCAACTCTCATATACAACAGGTTTAATTAATTTCTTCTACATTATTCAAAGTGATAGCCAATCAAAAGTATTTTATCATTTAGGTTTTTAAATCTCAACGGAAAAATTATACACATCAAGGCGCAAAACAAACACAATTGTATATCTTTCGCTGTAATTAAAATCTTATGACTCACCTATTAAATTGAATAGCTACATTAAAAAAAGGACTGAAAAATCGTCCCGTACCCTGTAAAATTAACTTAAATAAATGTAATTGCCTAATATCCAGTGTTAAAATGTCAAAACCCCCAGAATTGATACATGTGTATTGCATGCCCGGAATGTCAGCAAAGCCGAATATCTTCGAGTTTATTGAGCTACCCGAAGATAAATATCGGATACATTGGCTATCTTGGATTCCCCCAGAAAACAAAGAACCGATTGAAGCTTATTCAAAAAGAATAGCCGAGAAGGTAGTTCACCAAAATGTGATTTTAATTGGGGTTTCCTTGGGTGGGGTGGTGATTCAAGAAATGCAGAAATTTATTAAAGTCAAACAACTTATCTTGATTTCCAGTATAAAAACCAAATATGAATTGCCCGGATTTATGAAGTTTAGTAAAAAATTTAAACTGTATAAACTGCTTCCAACCGGATTGGCCAAACATTATGGATTATTGTATAAGCTTCCTATCGGCAGAAAAACAAAAAGACGACTAAAGCTTTATGATCATTATTTAGGATTTTTTGATAAAGCATATATAAATTGGGGAATCGATCAATTGTTAAACTGGGATAGAGAAGAACCTTTGCCTAAAATTATTCATATTCACGGCGATAGAGATAAAATGTTTCCTATTAAATATATCGATAACTGTGTCGTTCTAAAAGGAGGTTCCCATGTTATGATCATAACCAGATACCGTTGGTTTAATAAACATTTGCCATCTTTAATAGAAGAACAACTCTTGGTTAATTAGAAAATGGCTATCTTAGAATACTATAAAAATTAGATATGAAATACATTAAAAATACATTAGCAGTGGTTGGGCTGATTGTAATAGTAGGCCTTTTAGTTCAAGCAGTAAACCAACAACATCCCGAAGAGTCAAAACAACATACTGAAAAAACATCAAATCCGCAAGTTGATGAGGTTCATAAAGTAGTTGGTAATTACTACTCTATCCAAGCTTTGCCGATCCCGGAAAAATTCGATTTTGCTGGAGAGCCGGTTGATCTTCAAGATCCTGATCTTCGCAGAAGATTTGACAGAGAATTGTTGGTCAATACCTACTGGCAATCCAATATGTTGCTCCTATTAAAAAGAGCCAATGAGTATTTTCCTACGATTGAACCGATATTGGCTTCCTACGGGGTGCCGGATGATTTTAAATATCTTGCGGTAGCAGAAAGTGCACTGACCCAAGTAGTTTCTCCCGCAGGAGCAACCGGGATTTGGCAAATCATGCCCAAAACGGCAAAAGAATACGGACTTGAAGTAAATAAGAATGTAGATGAACGTTATAATATCGAAAAATCTACCCGTGCAGCTTGTGAGTACTTATTGAAATCCAAGGAGAGATTTGGTTCTTGGACCTTAGCAGCGGCGGCTTACAACGCAGGAAATAGAGGTGTGTCCAGGCAGCAAGAACGGCAAGAAGTGGAAGATTATTATGACCTGCTGTTGTATTCAGAAACTGCCAGATATGTATTTCGAATTTTAGCGATAAAAGAAATTATGAATAATCCATATAAATACGGATTCATATTTGAGGAGGAAGATCTTTATCACCAAGTGCCGACTTATGCGGTAGAAGTAGACACGGCTGTTACTAATTTTGCAAGTTTCGCTAAAGATTTTGGCATCAATTATAAGATATTGAAAATTCACAACCCCTGGTTAAGAGAAGCACACTTAAATAACCAATCAAGAAAACAATATCAGATTAAAATTCCAAAAGAAGGTTATTATACTTATCAGCCATAAGTTTTAGAGGGAATGTTTAACAAAAAACCTGTGCGAGTTTTGAAAAACAGCATAGGTTTTTGATAAAAATATGGGTTTATTCTATCGAGAAATAAAGAGCGAACCAATTATTTTGATGAGTTAATGCTTTAGATTCTTTTCATCTGTTGTTTCATCATTCTGATTTGCTCAGTCATCATATTGTGTTTGTCCAATCTCTGGGCTTCTTTTAAAAGCCTTTGTGCTTCACGTTTTCGTCGCTTGCTCATCGCAATTCCCGCTAAGTTCAAATTGGCCATGGCACGATCGTGCTTCATAGATAATCCCAGTCTCAAAGCTCTTTTGAAAAACTTCTCCGCTCGTAATAAGTTTTCTTGAGAAAGTATCAATCCATGGAGATACCAATAATAACCTTGCTGTTTGGTCACTAACATTTTTTCAGGGCTCCCTATTCTATCCAACCATTTTTCAGCTCCTTCAAAATCTTCTTTGCGTAATCTGTTAAAAGCGAGCAAAATAAATTCGTTTTTGAAATAAAACAAAATAAAGATTCCCGAAATCAGAATCCACATTATTCCATTGCCGATGAACCCTTCGATAAATTGATAAATAGCTATAGCTATGGAAATTCCGGCGGCAATGAGCTTGAGGTTTTTATTGTACATTCTTTTTTAGTTGTTTTCAAACCCGGTAAATCGGGAGGTTATTAATTCATTTTTTTAAAACGTGGCAAAGATATGAAAAATCAGCTGATAAATTGTTTTAAATTCTCTTTGAAAGAAGAAAACAAGTTGTATCTTTGCCACCGATTTTGTGCAGAGAATTAACTTCTGCCAGTTAAAAAAGATTAGAACATAAAAAACGAAGCATAATGAAAAGGACTTTTCAACCATCAAATCGATCACGAAAAAATAAACACGGCTTCCGTGCGCGAATGAAAAATGCAAATGGAAAAAAGGTCTTGGCCAGAAGAAGAGCTAAAGGGCGTAAGAAATTAAGTGTTTCAAGTAAACCTCGTCACAAATACTAATGTGCCGAGCCCTAACATATACTATTAAAAAAAGAAAAAGTGTTGCTTTTGTAACACTTTTTTTTTGTGCGAAATTGAAAATAACTCCAAAAATCACCTCAAAACTAAAAATAGAAAAATGCCTAAAAACGAAGCGTTGAAAAGTATTCTAATCTTGGGTTCCGGACCGATTGTTATCGGTCAGGCTTGCGAATTTGATTATTCCGGTACACAAGCTCTGCGTGCCTTGCGAGAAGATGGAAAAGAAACTATTCTAATCAACTCCAATCCGGCAACGATTATGACAGACCCCGCAATGGCCGATAAGATTTACCTCAAACCATTGACTACAAAATCGATTGTTGAAATTTTAAAGGAAAATCCGCAAATTGATGGTGTTTTGCCCACAATGGGCGGACAAACCGCTTTAAACTTAGCCATTGAAGCCGATGAAAGAGGAATTTGGAAGGATTTTGGGGTAAAGCTTTTGGGAGTTGATATCGCAGCTATTAATATAACTGAAGACAGAGAGCAGTTCAAACAATTGATGGAAAAAATTGATGTGCCTGTTGCATCGGCTAAAACAGCTAAATCGATGCTGGAAGGTAAAGAAATCGCACAGGAATTTGGACTTCCTTTGTTGATAAGGGCATCGTACACCCTGGGAGGTGCTGGCGCTGCTTTGGTCAAAACCCAAGAGGAGTTTGAAGAAGCGCTTGCTTATGGCTTGGAAGTTTCTCCGATTCACGAAGTGCTTATCGATAAAGCACTCAACGGCTGGAAAGAGTTTGAATTGGAATTGCTTCGAGATAAGAATGATCGTGTTATCGTGGTTTGTAACATCGAAAATATGGATCCTATGGGCATTCATACGGGTGATTCAATTACGGTGGCTCCGGCATTGACCATCAATGACGATGTTTATAAAAGAATGAGAGATCTGGCCATTAAAATGGTGCGCCATATCGGAGACTTCGCAGGAGGTTGTAATGTGCAGTTTGCAGTCAGTCCGGATGAAAAAGCGGA
>DATGSA010000186.1:0-3667 GCA_035303085.1 Flavobacteriaceae bacterium | reverse complement strand
CAATATGCAACAAATTTACTCAAATGAAAAGCCCAAAAATCACAAAAGTCAAAAAGGGCCCAAAAAAGAAACGATTGCGTTTCTGCTGAACTATTCCAAAGCTTTAAGGGTTAAAAAATACAACGGAATGACTTGTGAAATGTTACTAAATTAAATTTAACAGCCCGCTTTTTAGCGGGCTATAAATTATTTTTTCCGGTTTTTATAATATTCGTTCAGGACTGATTTTCGTCCGATGGTTTTGGTGATGACGTCTTTTTCTAAATCCCAACCACGAGCGGGAGAATATTCTCTTCCGTAAAGGATAATTTGTACGTGAAGTTTATTCCATCTTTCTTTAGGAAACAATCTTTTGGCATCTTTTTCGGTTTGCCTGACATTCTTTCCTGTTGATAATCCCCATCTGTACATCAATCGATGAATATGGGTATCGACCGGAAAGGCTGGAATTCCGAATGCTTGCGCCATAACCACACTCGCGGTTTTATGGCCGACAGCCGGCAACTCTTCCAATTCCTCAAAAGTTTGGGGTACTTGTCCGTTGTGCTTATCGATTAAAATTTGAGAGAGGCCGTGAATTCCTTTTGATTTCATCGGTGATAAACCTACGGGACGAATAATATCTCTGATTTCTTCTACCGATAACTTGACCATATCGTAGGGATTATCTGCGCGATCAAAAAGTACGGGGGTTATTTTATTCACGCCTTTATCGGTACTCTGCGCCGACAATAAAACCGCGATCAATAGCGTATAAGGATCAGAATGGTCTAAAGGAATGGTGATTTCGGGGTAAATTTCATTTAACGTATTTATAACGAATTCGACTTTTTCTACTTTTCTCATTGTTGTATGTTTAGCAGGTGTGATGTAGCTTAATTTTCTTAAAGCAAATAATTTTCACACGACAATCTTTACTACAAATTAATTTTTAACAAACATAACAAATATGACTACACTAAAGGCCGGTGATGCCGCACCAAGTTTTTCTGCAAAAGATCAGGATGGAAATACGCATAGTCTGCAGGATTATCAAGGAAAGAAATTGGTTATTTTCTTCTATCCAAAAGCTAATACACCAGGATGCACGGCGCAAGCTTGTAATTTGAAAGATAATTATAAGGCACTGCAAGCACAGGGATACAAAATCTTGGGCGTAAGCGCAGATTCTCCAAAACGACAATCCAATTTTAAAAACAAATATGAATTGCCTTTTCCGCTATTGGCTGATGAAGACAAAGAGGTGATTAAAGCTTACGGTGTTTGGGGTACAAAAAAGAATTTTGGTCGGGAATACGAGGGGATTTTTCGCACGACTTTTCTCATCGATGAGGAAGGGAAAATCGAAGAGGTGATTTCGAAAGTGAAAACCAAGGAACACGCGGCGCAGATTTTATGAGTTTTTGATTAGGCGATTTCTTGGAGAGGTCTGAATAGGCTTCTGTTTAACCCCAAGCTTTCAAGCCCTTTTCCTCGGTCCTCCTCCATAGGCGGACACGGTAAAGGATGAGAAAGGGGTTGAAATTGAAATTTAATTTTGAATACCCCTTGAAGAGCTTGGAGCTCTTCAAGGGTTCAGGGGATTGTGTTTCGTTTACAAAGTTGTTTTAAAATATAAATTATCCGGTCTATCTGGATATTGAATTGAGATTTCAACGGATCTGAATAAACTCACAGTTTTCAGGTCATTTTTTTCCAGCGGATAATTAAATATTTGCTACCGAATTCGGTGATCATGATTCCATTTCCTTTCAGTAAACTTTCGTCGGAAATAAATTCTTGCATTTCTTTAAAAGTCAATATTTTGTAACTTGGATTATAGACTTGTAAATCCGGTTTTTTGAGGTTGTATTTTTTCACCCAAAAGCTGATTGTCGAGTGGGAAACGCCTAATATTCTTTCTATTTCACGCAGGCTTAATCCCTCTAAATACAATTGCATGGCTTTGATGACATAATAATTATCAATTTTTTTGCCCATTTTTTGTACGGAGAAATAATACACACAGTCTTTACATAAATAACGTTGACGATTATTGACAAATCCGCTTTTGACAATATTCAGTTTGTTATTGCATTTAGGACATACAACGTTTTCCATAGCACTAAAAAATGAGTGGATTCATCGCCAAATATACAAGATTATTGGGGCTACTTTGTTTATCATTACCTGCAAATTAATTCCTGAAATTGGTTTCCAAAAAATTTGAGTTCCTCTTACTCCAAGAAATTTTTAATTTCCGAATTTACTTTTTCCGAAGTTTCAAACTGAGCGAAATGTCCTGTTTTAGAAAGCATAATCAATTCTGCATTAGGCATTTGCCCCACTCCATCTCGGGCGTATTTTTCGGTTTTTCCTCCATTGAGAAATCGATTGGGAATCAGGTTGTCATTTTCCCCGAAAATCACCAATGTCGGTTGTTTAATTTCCGGTAAAAACTCATAAATCGGTTGATCGACCATTCCTTTTACAGACTCTGAAACGGCATAACAATAGCCATCAAATCCCGGTGTACCTCGCATCGCAACTCTATCGGTAAACATAAATTCTGCTTCCTCCGGCATATTATAAAAGTTATATGAAAGATTAGTTCGGATTTGCTCGACCGTTGTATATTTTACAGCGTCGAGTGCCATCACATTTCTAAACCACTCTCTTTCGCCTTTATTGAATTTTTCAAATCCTGCGGGAGCTACTAAAACCATTTTTTCTACCCACTGCGGATATTGTAAAGCTGCTGTTAAAGCTATTTGTCCACCCATCGAATGTCCGACTAAAACGACATTTTTTAATTCCAACACCTCTGAAATCTCTTTTAAAACTCCGGCATAATAAGTCATGGAAAACTCATAATTCCCTTTAGAAGATTTTCCGTATCCCGGTAAATCTACTGCTATAACTCTGTAGTTTTCAGAAAGCGCTTCGATGTTGTTCTCCCAGGCTCGCAAATAACTTCCCAAACCATGAATAAGAATCAACGTCTGTTCTCCGGAACCTTGATCGGCATAAGCTATCGTTGTATCATCGGATAACGCTATTTTTTTGACAGGATATTTATAATCCATCTCCTCCATTGATTGCAGCATAGGTATTTTATTTGAAGCGCAAGAACTCATCAGTATTACGAATATGCCTAAAACTATATTTTTCATAATTCTCTTTATTTAATTAAAAAATCAACCATCTAACAGCCAAGAAAGCTGTCCACGGGTCAACAGGTTTTTTATCCTTGTTTCCGTTAACTTTCTTGCTGTCATAAAAATCTCCTAAGCCCATATAGGCTGCATGCGCTTCGATGGAAAAGAAAGCTCCCAAGTCGTAAACTAATTTTCCATTCATTTCCCAACCGATAAAATCTCCACCTCCTTGTGGCTTCTCGTTAGACATGGCCATGGCTCCTCCAACTTTGGCGTGAAATTTATTGGGAACGATATCGTATCCCGCGTTGAGCGTCGCTCCTGTCAGGCCGTATCCCATATTGGAGAGATCCGTTACTGCCGCAACATAGCGGTTCACGACATTTGCGTGTGGAAAAAGAAGATAACTTCCTTGTCCGATTAATAACCCCACCGGACTTCCCCAGGTATTACCGGTAATTACACCGGAATATTTTCCATTTTCGATTCCGTTTTTATTGGCGGTCGAGTAGATTATATCTGCTGTTATA
>DATGSA010000185.1:0-14283 GCA_035303085.1 Flavobacteriaceae bacterium | reverse complement strand
ATATATGCCGTCAATTTTTTCAAGAGTTAGACGTTTTTTATATTCTTCTTCTTTCTTTTTTTCCGCTTTTATGGTTTCTTGTTTTGCTATATTGTCATCATAACTTCGGTAACCCCCATAAAATTTAGAAACATAAATTTTGTCCACTTCCTGTGGAATGAAATCTGTTTTAAATTTTGTATTCTTAATGTAATTTTCTATTTGCCTTTTGTCGAATATTGTATCAGGCTCAAATTTTTCTATTTCAAAGCTTCCTTTTCTATCTAAATAACCACTCAACTCAATTTTGAAATGTTTATACTTAGGATAGGTTGAATCACTTAAAGAGACAAATTTCAAATCTGAAATTTTGCTAATGTTCTCAGGAAGTTTTTCATTATTTGAAGCATCCTTTAAATCAACAACTTTTTTGTACGGATATTTATAATAAGAGATTCTACTTTTGATAGGTTCTAAATTCTTTAATTTTGGATAAATGGAATCAAAATCAATATTTGTATCAATGTGTTTTCCTTTATCTAAATCAAACAATGTGACTTTTTTCCTTGCGTCAGTAAGATAAATAGTGTCATTTTTATTAAAAACAAAACTTTTGCTCAAATAAATGTCTTTTTCTGAGGCGTCTTTTCTATACTGTTTTACTGTTGCGCTTCGGTAATCATATATTTGGTTTTGATGGTTATAAAAAAGTTCACATTTTTCTTTATCCTCATCACAATCGATAAATTCTTCTGTTGTGAAAGATCTTTTCAGTTTACCATCTACATAATAAGTTACGTTTTTACTCTCTTTCCCTTTTTCATATACATAATTTGTTAAATAAATAATTTTTCTTCCATCGTTACTAATAGCCGCAAAAAATGGGTGTCTTTCATAAAGATCAAATGACCTATCTACTTTATATATTTTTTTCTTTTTACCAATACTGTCATATTTATTTGTAAAATTAACAAAAGACTCACCTTTCAAATTCGGAAATTTATGATCATATGAAATTGACAACAATTCAAATTTCTTATTTGAGGAATAAGTTTTGGAAATGGGAACTATTCCAGTTGATATTTGAGAATAAAGATTATTTAAAAAAAAGATTAAGACGAAAAAGAGATATAACTGTTTCATTTAATGGTTCTTTTTGGGATATTGCACCTAACGTTCATGCTATGAGCAGTGAGAACAAAAAATGCAATAATTTTCGTGCTGGCACTTAATTCGTAAATATACAATTCCTTTCGAGTTTAGCTTAAGCCAAGCATTGCTTATAGTTTTGTGTTGTGGGCTGTTCTTCTATTATTTATCTAAACATTGAGTTAATAGGCTACACCTAAAATAACTAAAATCAATACTTCATTATTATCACGCCATTTTATCCATCCTTCTTTAGTTTTGCATTCTAAACGATATTTAGATCGTTCAAATGGTTTTATTTTTATCCATTTATTATTAACTTCCAATACTTTAAAAGAACAATTACTGGTGATTTCATCAATTTTTGTTTTTTTTATCAATTTCAAAAATATCAGTTTCACTAACAAATATATATAATGACCGAAGTAAATACGTGTCCCAATCTTCGAAGTTATATCCGTTATTTGAATCATCTTCAATCTTTATATAACCAGTTTTTTTTGTTTCTTCATTAATTACAACCTCATAAAATAAATTAGATATTTTTAATACTCTAAATTTTAATTTTGAGGGAACAAGATTAGGGATTGATTGTGAAATCCCAGCTGGCTTTAACCTGTTTTTGAAATCTATGGAACTGAACTGAAAATGTTCTTCAATAAGGCTATCTTCATAAAAATGTTCTTTAATAAGACTAATTTCATCAAAAGTTCGGAGTTTTTCGTCTCTGTAAATTTTTAAAGAATTAAGAGTATTTATATGTAATAAACCAATACCGAAAAAGTCAATATCATTACCTTTTTTATTTAAAGATGCATCTGAAGATTTACAAGATGAAATGATTAAAAGTATCAGGGTGATTTTTTTCATAATGGTAGTTTTTCTTTAAATAGCCCACAACAGTTGAATTAACGCCACTCTTCCTTTAATCATTGCTTATATATCGCATATGGACGAAACATCAATTAATCTTTAAGTTTTCAAATATAAACAACTCACTTTAACATGTTAGTGTTTCTTTAAGATTTATTCGAAAATCATATAGTCCTACTGCTTTTTCCAAATCCACCTTAACCATCTTTAATCCTATGAAATCACAATAATTCGATTAAATTTGTCGGATATTATAATTGAGAACGAATTATGCGGTATTTAAGAATATTAGTTTTTCTGTTGATTGGCGTTTTTATGGCTTCGTGTGGGGATGGGGAAAAGAGCACCTATAACTTAAAAATATCAAGCGAACAAAATAAAATACGAACCGGTGGAACCGTTAAAGTGAAAGTCGATACCGAAGGAAAACAAGTGGATTCCATTCGGTATTTTTATGCGGATCAATATTTAAAAACGGGTTTGGAAAATAAAGAGACGGAAATTGAATTGACGTTTCCCTTGGGTCGTCACGAAGTAATGGCAGAAGTTTATACCGACGGAAAGAAAGAAATCGGAAAAAAGGAAATCGTTTTGCACGCCGATAAAAAACCGGTTGTTTATACTTATCGTGTTACCAATGCTTATCCACATAATATTCAGGCTTTTACGCAGGGCTTGGAGTTTTATAAAGATACGCTTTATGAAAGCACCGGACATTATGGACTTTCGTCTTTGCGAAAAGTAGATTATAAATCCGGAGAGATTTTAAAAGAGATTAAGCTTGAACGCGAATATTTTGGGGAAGGGCTGACAGTGATGAACGACAAAATTTATCAACTCACCTGGCGTGAAGGCGTTGGTTTTGTTTATGACGTGCATAGCTTTGAAAAACTACAAACTTTTGAATACGATGAAAGTCCTGAAGGTTGGGGTTTATGCAATGATGGCGAAGTGATTTATAAAAGTGACGGCACGAACAAAATCTGGCTTTTAGATCCGGAAACCCTGGAAGAAATCAGTTATATTGAACCGGTTACTAATAACTCGTTGGCCAATCAGGTCAATGAATTGGAATTTATCAACGGGAAGATTTATGCGAATACCTGGCAGAAAGAGGGAGTTTTAATTATCGATCCAAAAACCGGTGCGGTTGAGGGAGTAATAGATTTCCGTGGCTTAAAAGACAAATTAGATCAACCGGAAAAAGCCGAAGTTTTTAACGGAATCGCTTATCATAAGGAAACCGATAAAATTTATGTAACCGGAAAAAACTGGGATAAAATGTTCGAAGTCGAGATTATCGAAAAATAAAGCCCGAAGCTAAGGAAAGATTTCACCAATAAAATTTAATATTTGTCGTTTAAAATAATCAATCCCTTCGTTTATCGCTTAATATTGGAGTATGCTAAATAAAAAACACCTCAAATTTACTTTTGGATTTCTTATACTGGCTGTTTTGGTCTTAACCGGTTCTTGTCGAAAAGATTTTGACACCGAACCGAGCGATGGAGAATTGCGATTTTCAAAAGACACGGTTTATTTGGATACGGTTTTCACCAATGTCGGATCGAGCACGTATCGCGTAACGGTTTACAACGACAGTAAAAACGATATCACCATACCGCAAATCAACCTCAATCGAGGAGAAAATTCAAAATATCGCTTAAACGTCGATGGTATTCCGGGGAAGTCTTTTAACGATATCGATATTTTAGCAAAGGACAGTATTTTTGTATTTGTAGAAACCACCGCAGATATTGAAGATTTGACTGCAACGGATACCCAGTTTCTCTATACCGATCAGATCGAATTTGATGTGGGTATCCATCAACAAAAAATAGAATTGATTACTTTAGTCCAAGATGCTCATTTTTTATTTCCCGAGAAATACGATGATGGAACCACCGAAATGCTTACTTTCGGACCCGATGAAGATGGAGAATACACAGAAATTTACGGATTTTATCTCAGTGATGATGAGCTGCATTTTACGGCAGATAAACCTTATGTAATTTATGGCTATGCTGCCGTGCCGCCCGATAAAACACTTACCATCGATCCCGGCGCGCGCATTCACTTTCACCAAAATGGAGGTTTGTTAGTGGCCAATCAAGGTTCTTTACACGTCAACGGAGAATTGAGCAACGACTTGGAAGCAATGGAAAATGAAGTAATTTTTCAAGGCGACCGTCTGGAACCGGAATACAACACAACCCCCGGACAGTGGCAAACGATTTGGCTAACCGAAGGAAGCACTAATAATATCATCAATCACGCGACGATCAAAAATGCAACAGCCGGTTTAAAAATAGATTCGAATGATGGCAGCGTCTCGCCTACCCTTGAAATCAGCAACACCAAAATTTTCAATTGTTCAACAGTAGGACTTTGGGCGACAACCTCGCACATCAAAGGAGAAAATCTGGCGATTAACAGATGCGGACAAGCTTCTTTGTTTTTGTCTTTAGGGGGAAAATATAACTTTTATAATTCCACCTTCGCCAATTATTGGGATATCGGGTATCGAGATTTTCCAACGGTTTTAATCTCCAATCAATTGGAAACCCCGGAAACAATTTTTGTAGCAGATTTGGAAGAAGCCAATTTTTACAATTCGATTATTTATGGAAATAATAATTTGGAATTGCTATTCGATAAAGTCGATCAGGCGGATTTCAATTTCAAATTTGAAAATTCGTTGATTAAATTTAATGATTACACCAATTTATATCAGGACCATCCCCTATATGACTTTGAAAATCCTGACCTATATCAAGATAACATCTTCAATCAGGAGCCGTTATTTTTAGATTCCGCAAAAAATCAACTCAATATTAGTCTTGAATCTCCGGCCAGTGAATTGGGAAATCCCAATACGGCCACCCCAACTGATATTTTGGGAAGGAACCGAGGGAGTTTCCCGAGTAGCGGGGCTTATGAAGCGGAAGAGTTTCCGGAAGAGGAATGAGTTCTGGCTGGTAAACTTTTCCAAAGACAAGGAGAGATTTGAAAACTTTGGAAAAATAATATTGAGCCTCAGACGATTTCCAACTCCAGATTTCGACACTTAAAATCCAACAACGCGAAAGTATTTTATTTTCACTTTCGATTTAAGCCAAATCTTTTTTAAGTTTTTCAATAAGGTCATTAAAATCCTCATAATCTACAAATTCGCCATCTTTGATGTAAGAGGTGTTTCCGGTTTCTTCACTGACTACCAATGTTATAGCATCTGTTTTCTCAGTAATACCTACGGCCGCACGATGGCGCAATCCATATTTCAAAGGAATATCTCTGCTATTGCTAACTGGTAAAATAGCACGAGTGGCAGTTATTTTATTGTCTTCTACAATCATTGCACCATCGTGAAGTGGACTGTTTTTATAAAAAATAGACTCTATAATCGGCACATTGATTTCTACATTCATGGCGTCACCGGTGCTTTTTACAAAATCCAATCTGTGTCTTCTTTTTATTACAATCAATGCTCCTGTATAACTTCTTTCCATTCTACGACAGGCATCCACAATCGTTTCAACATCTGTGTTAATTAAATCACCTTCCGACTTCATCAATCGCCAAGGCATTAATAACAAACTTTTTCTGGTGAATTGTGCCGAACCAACCAACAATAAAAACTTTCTTATCTCCTGTTGAAAAACAACTATCATCGCAATAAATCCGACTTTTACGAACTCACCCAGGATTCCGCTGAGCATTTCCATTTCCAATATTCTGGTCAATTGCCAAAACAGATAGAAAAAAACAATCCCGATAAAGATATTTACCGCCACGGTTCCTTTGACTAATTTATAGATATAGTACAGCAGAACTGTCAGTAAAATGATATCTAAGACATCTACAAAATTCAGGTCTAAAAAATCCAAGGTCGTTTTTAGTTAGTTTTTGGTAAAAATAAAAAATATCAGCCGTTATACGCTTCAATTAGTTGAATACATTCCCAAGCTTCGCGAATATCGTGTACACGTATGATATTTGCACCGTTTAAAAGCGAAAGACTATTCAAAACAGAAGTGCCGTTTAAGGCTTCTTTCGGAGTTATTCCTAAGGTTTTGCAAATCGTTGATTTACGAGAAACGCCCATTAAGATAGGTAAATCAAGGGATTTAAACAAATCTAAATTTCGAATCAACTCAAAATTATGCTCAACTGTTTTTGAGAATCCAAATCCCGGATCGATGATAATGTCATTTAATCCCAATAGACGAGCTTGGTTTAATTTTTCAGAAAAGTATAATAGAATTTCCTGTAACATATTCTCATAAGTTGTGTTTTCTGTTGACTGCATATTTTGCGGAAGTCCGCGCATGTGCATCATCACATAAGGAACTTGAAGTTCGGCGACAGTTTTGATCATCTGCTCATCAATATTTCCTGCCGAGATATCATTAATCATCGCCACTCCCCTATTTACTGCTTGACGAGCTACTTCACTATAAAAAGTATCTACGGAAATTAAGGCTTTCGGAAACCTTGTTAAGATGTTTTCTATCACCGGAAGAATTCTCTTTAATTCTTCTTCAGCGGTGAGGAAAGTGGAACTCGGCCGCGTACTCTGTCCGCCTATATCGATAAAGGTTGCTCCGTGTTCCAACATCTGTTCCACTTGCAACAATGCATCTTTGTCAGACTTATAACTTCCACCGTCATAGAATGAATCCGGAGTCAAGTTTAATATCCCCATGATTTTGGGAGAAGACAAATCGATTAAACGGCCCTTACAGTTAATGGTCATATTCTTTTTCCTAATTTATGGGGCTAATTTAAGATAAAATAACAACAGCGTCCTAAACGTTTTAGAGGTTGTACCGAAATTTATTGTTTGTATGGGGGTAAGCGTCTTTGAATGATAGGAATCTGTCCTACACATATAAAATCGCCACGAATGCACGAATGAAGTTCTCGGACTTAGTTTAAGAGCTAACCCTTCAAGTTATACCGTTAAAAAACAAGCTAAAATCAAGAAGATATTTTTCAACTGGTTGTAATTTTTAAACTGTGGCAGTTTTATTTGAGAGTTTAAACACTAATAAAACGTCTTCTTTAAAAATGGGAATCATTTCTGCTTAAAAGTTAAAAGAGCTGATTTTTTTAGGTGGAAATCTCACTTCACCATCACTTTGAAGGTTTTAGAGGCGTTTGGTAATTGAATTTTTAAGAAATACAAGCCTGAACTTAGTTGCCCGTTTAGTCTAAATTGATAATCGCTTTTAGCAGGAACAGATTCTTCAGAATACACCTGACGCCCATGCAAGTCGTAAAGGGTTAACAATTCCGGTTTTACTTCAAGACCTTTTAAGGTAAAATCTCCCTTATTGGGATTTGGATAGAGTTGGACATTTTTAAAAGAATAAAGAGAAACGTTCATGTTTTTATAAACGGTTATAGCCAACAACTCACTCTCTTCACAGCCTTGGATTTTTTGACTGACATAATAAGTTTCTCCATCTTCGAGCTCAGTATCTGTTTGAATTGGCACAGTTCCTTCTGAATCTGCATACCAAGTGGTAATAATATCAGAACCTGACCAATTCATAAAAGAAACTTCTAAATCCTGAAGAGCATCGCCTTCTTCAAAATATTGTATGGATTCTCCTGTGGGTGAATCTACCTCTGGACAAGCAACAAACTTAACAAGAAAGGAAGGTTCTAATTGGCCCACACTATGATAGATTTCCTGAAAGGCTCCTGGAGAAACTATATTATTCTCACTTGTAGTTCGTCCAACAGCATAGATAGTATTTTCATTAAAGATAATCATACTTTTTGTCCATGAACCTACCTCAATACCTGAACCACCATAATAACTTCCCCAAAGCAGTTGACTTCCCGAAAAATCAAATTTAAGTAATGCCATATCACTGGCTCCTCCAGAAAAACTATTTTGATAACTATCATTAGTAATGATATCAGGGTTTTCAGGAACCGAAGTATATAGGTAAACATTTGCAGCAGAATCTGTGCCTACTGATAATGTTGAAGGCATGGCTGGCGATAAGTAAGTACTCCAAATAAGTGTACCATTTGGATTCATCCTAGCGACAAAAGAGCTATTCCCTGTAGTCAAATCGGTTTTCCAAGCGTCATCAGTTGCTATATTCGTTTGACTTGTAGTAACACCCGTTATATAAATTTGATCTCCACGAAGAACTTGAAGCTGTTCCATAACCTCTTCGCCTTCTCCGCCAAAATAACTTCCCCAAAGTCGTTGACCTGAAGATGAAAATTTGGCGACAAACATATCATTTAAGCCACCACCGTGAGAAGATTGATGAGTACCTGATGTTCCAAAATAATCTTGGTGGGTACTTGAAGTTCGACCATTGATGTAAACATTATTCTGAGAATCCACTCCCAAACCCGAATAGACAGAAGAAATTGCCCCATCATCAGAGCTAAGAATATCTGGCCCATAATAGGTCGCCCAAATCAATTGACCGCTATCATCAAAACGAGCCAAAATAGGATAATTGGGGGCATATTCAACACCATCATCATTATAATATGGTGGAGGGATATTTTGTTTAAAAACACCATCTGTCCCTAAGTCATCGCTTCTGGTTTCCCCATAAACATATAAATCATTGTCATTCCCGGCCTCAATATTCAATATATCTGACGAACGATTACCTTGAAAATACGTACTCCATTGCAATTGCCCATTCAAATCGAATTCTGCAATAAAAGTTGCAAATTCATAGTTTGTGAATGGGTTCAAAGTTTCTTGATAAGCACCTGGTGTAGCAAGACCAGAACTTGTTGTTGTACCGTTAATAAACACCTTGTCATTTTTAATACTGATACCGCCAGCTTTTTCATATCCTTGACCACCAAAATAACTGGCATAGACCAAAGTACCTTCAGAAGAAAATTTGGAAAGTGCCAAATCTTGTTCTCCACCGCCATAATCACTTTGATAAGCATCTGAAGTGATTACAGAATTAAAGTACGAATCCTGAGCTTGATAATATCTAACTTCTGATAACACCCAAACATTGTGTTCATCATCTAAAGCAATGGCAATAATTTTATTGTGATTGAAATAAGATCCAAAAGCTCGCGTGTAATTCGTGTCTTGTGAGAAAACTGATAAACTCGATAGCATTAAAACAAAAATAACAACTTTCTTAAACATAATTTGAATCATTAAATGTGACTATAATTGTGTTGTTAATAACTTGCCAACTCCCGGTAAAGCTTCCTTGTGAAAAATAATTAGAGTAGAAATTACCGCATTCTTCACCTAAACCATTAGCAATACCCGGATATACGAAACGCATCCAAACGAAAATTGGATCTCCACAAAGAGCAGCAGCTTGCTGACCATTGCAGGGATCACAAATATTAGGAAAAGGTCCTCTATTCCATTCAGGTAAATCTATAAAACTTTGAAGAGTAATTTGATCGTTTGAATTAACCTGAAACAAATCACTTGTATCAAACGTATTTGAACAATCACAGTTGAAAGCAGTACTATTTCCCTTTGCAACTAAATAAAATTGCATGTTTTCACTTGTATTGTTCACTATTTTCATAGGCATGGAAGTTTGAGAAAAAGAAGAAAACACAAAAAATAAAACAATAATTGTAAGTATTATATTTTTCATAATTTAAATTAAATTTAAAGATTAATAGCTGCATTCAAGTCACAAATGCAATTTCTTGATTAAACAATAAATTATCCATTCTTTCAAATGGTGCTTCAAAGTTAAGGTTTTTTTGTAAAACTATCAGGGTAATTTCATAAATTTAACAAAAAACCTATTTGAATATTTTCTTTTGAGTTATTAGGATATTGATTTAATGGTATATCCGTTTTGTGTGAGTAAGAATCTGAGAGTATCTGCTAAATCTGCGGGAAATAAAAACATATGAATGTGAAAGACCTCCACCAGATCATGAGGTTTAACGCAAATTAAAAAAAGTAAACATTTTCCAATAATACCTCTACTATAAAATTACTGTAAATTTTACAATTCAGCGTTTTTATGATATTTTACAGACAATTGATTAATTTAAAACATCTTCTCTATCACAAGAAGTAAAAAGCAAATTAAGAAAATTTAAATCTCTTAAAGTCAAAGTTATCAAGATCGTTTAAGTATTAGCCGTAAGTTTGATAGGTTAACTCAATCAACTTTTCAGAAAATTGAAAATAACCTTTCCGAAGTTGTTCAGAAACAATAAGTTTCTAAGTGTTTTTTAAATTTGTACATCCCTTGTTATAAAACCGATTTGAAAGTTTTTGTATGATAAAGATCAGTCCTATCTTTTCAAGATCGTAACGAATACACGAATGAAGTTCTCGGACTTAGTTTAAGAGCAAACCCTTCAAGTTATACTGTTAAAAAACAAGGTGAAATCAAGAAGATATTTTTCAACTGGTTGTAATTTTTAAACTGTGGCAGATTTATTTGAGGGTTTAAACACTAAACACGTTTATCTTTAAAAAGGAGCAACTCTTCCTGCTTAAAAACCAACAAGTTAGTTTCTAAGCTGTCCTTATCCTTGAAAAAAGGAAGGAAACTTTTGGTTGCAATGTTATGCGCTTTTCTAAAATCATTCTGCGTTTCTATGTGCAAAACCTCCGAGCCTCTGTGTGAGGCTTTGAATGAGTTTGAGGGTTGGCGAGTTCGAAACCCGAAACGCTGTAACTTTTAATCAAGGTTTAAAACAAAAATCAAGAATATTTAGAACCTTATTGATTTCAAAAGTTTAAAACCAATATGATAAGAGGTTGTCCTTTAAAATTTTTATTTTTGTTTCCAAACTTTGGTTTTTTAAAAAGTGGGAATTTCATTCTTTAAAATCAGCATATTAATCTATAATATATTGAAGAAGTAGTTTGATTTATCCTTTTACAACTATATTCTAATAAAATCTATTTATATTTGACAAGAATTATGAAAAAATCACCACTTATTTATTTAAAATTATAATAATAAACAACTATAATCATGAAAGCATTAGTAAATCTGGCAAGAATAATCGTTGGCGCTTTATTCATTTTTAGTGGATTTGTCAAAATGGTCGATCCTTTGGGTTTCTCTTATAAGCTCGAAGAATATTTAGGACCAGCCGTTTTTGACATCGCTTTTTTGGCGCCCTATTCTTTACAACTTTCCATTATCTTGGTTATTTTTGAACTGATTTTAGGGGTGATGCTTCTTTTGGGATACGCGATGAACTTCACCAGATGGGCTTTATTACTGATGATTATTGGTTTCACTTTTCTCACCTTTTATTCGGCCTATTTTAATAAGGTAACCGATTGTGGTTGTTTTGGAGATGCCATTCCCTTAGACCCTTGGGAATCTTTTATCAAAGATGTGATTTTGCTGCTTCTGATTATTCTAATCTTTACCCGAAGTTATTTCATACAACCGTTTCTCAGAACTCGCGCCAATAAATGGATCGTCTTTATCGTTTTTATCGGGTGCTTAGGAATCACCTATCAAGTGATGAGGCATCTTCCAATTATTGATTTCCGAGCGTATAAAATTGGTAATAATATTGCGGAATTGCGAGTAGCAGAAGGAAGTGAAGAGCCCAAAATTGGAGATTTTTATGTTTTTGACGACACGGGA
Source organism: Flavobacteriaceae bacterium (assembly GCA_035303085.1). Classification (GTDB taxonomy): domain Bacteria; phylum Bacteroidota; class Bacteroidia; order Flavobacteriales; family Flavobacteriaceae; genus JAJYSO01. Next base: position 2,674 of record DATGSA010000185.1, on the reverse strand, counting down.
GAAATTGCAGATGATATTCTCAGAATAGAAAAACTCTTGATTATCGTAAGTTATAAAATGGAACTCAGTGATGAACGCGGATGGCAAGCTGTTAAAAACACTGCAGACAGAGCGGAAGAAAACGGATATAAAGTGATAGGTCTTACTTCATCCGGAGACAAAACCATCGAAGAAATGAAGGATAAATTCAACATAAATATTCCCTTTTATTCGATGGATGAAACTGCCAGCAAGACGATTATTCGCGCCAATCCTGGCTTAGTTACTTTGAAAAAAGGCACGGTTACTCAAAAAGAAAGTTGGCGAGACGTAAAAGATTTAGAGTTCGATTAACCTTAAAAATTCAAGCTACACTTTAAATTTTTCAGGTAAAACACTTTACTTTTGACCAAGTATATTCTTCATAAAACAGCTTATGCCCTACTGACAATTTTTGGGGTGGTCAGTGTGATTTTTATGCTGTTCACGATTCTGCCCGGTGACCCGGCGCAAATGATGTTGGGGCAACATCAAAGTGAAGAACAACTCAACATTGTCAAAAAGAAATATGGATTTGACAAACCTTTATTTACCCAATACATTTATTATTTGAACGATCTTTCTCCGCTATCGGTGCATTCTAAAAACCCAACGGATTATACGTATTTAAAGGAAGGAAAATATAACGCGACTTCACTGTTCGCTATAGGCGAAAGCGAATTGGTAATTAAACCGCCTTACCTGCGAGAATCCTTTCAGCGAGATGGAAAAACCGTGTCGAGTATTATTGGAGAAACACTTCCTAACACTATGGTTTTAGCAGTTTCAGCAATTGTTATTGCCCTGATTATCGGTTTATTTTTAGGAATTATTTCTGCACTTCAACAAGATACGTGGATCGATAAACTCATTCAAGTTTTAAGCACCTTGGGAATGAGCATTCCTTCTTTTTTTAGTGCGATTATTTTTGCTTGGTTATTTGGATATGTCTTGCATAAATACACGCACTTAGAAATGACGGGAAGCTTGTTTGCCTTAGATGATTATGGAGAAAATTACAGTTTACAGTTGAAGAATTTGATTCTCCCCGCAGTGGTGATGGGAATCCGCCCTGTGGCCGTAGTAACGCAATTGATGAGAAACTCGCTGTTAGAAGTTATTCAACAAGATTACATTCGAACGGCCAAAGCCAAAGGACTTTCCAATTTTAAAGTCATTTACAGACACGCTTTAAAAAACTCGTTGAATCCTGTGGTTACCGCAGTTTCGGGATGGTTTGCATCTATGCTTGCCGGAGCTGTTTTTGTCGAGTATATTTTTGGGTGGAATGGTTTGGGAAAAGAAATCGTAGAAGCATTAAACACCTTAGATTTACCAGTAATTATGGGGGCAGTTTTAATAATTGCAATAATGTTTATAATAATCAATATTTTTGTCGATATTATCTATGCCAAACTCGATCCAAAAGTCAGAAAAACGTAACTTATTACGAAAGATTTGACATATTGCGACAACATTTATAATCGAAGCTTAAACAACTTATTTAAAATATATAATATCATGAGAAAGAAAATTGTAGCCGGAAATTGGAAGATGAATTGTGATTTAGAAGAAACAAAAATACTTCTAAAAGACATCAAAGAAAAATCGACGTCTATCGATAAGGACATTAATTTAATCATCGCACCTTCTTTTACCAATTTATATCCCGCCAAAGAAATTTTGAAAGAAACCGACATTATTTTAGCGGCGCAGGATGTTCATCAAGAAGAAGAGGGAGCCTATACCGGCGAAGTGTCGGCTTCAATGTTAGAAAGTATCGGTGTAAAAACCGTTATTTTAGGACATAGCGAACGTCGAAAATACCAAGGTGAAACCAAGGCTGTTTTAAATAAAAAAGCCAATACCGCGCTTCAACACGGATTTGATGTGATTTTTTGTGTAGGGGAAAGTCTGGAGCAACGAGAAAAAGACATCCACTTTAAAGTCATCGAAGATCAGTTGGATAAAAGTCTTTTTTACATCCGAAAAGGAACTTGGGAACATATCATTATCGCTTATGAACCGGTTTGGGCCATCGGTACAGGCAAAACAGCTACTGCTGATCAGGCGCAAGAAATGCACGCCTTTATTCGAGAAACCCTCGCTCAAAATTATGATCAAGCTATGTCAGAAAAGGTTTCTATCTTGTATGGAGGAAGTGTGAAACCTGAAAACGCTGCTGAAATCTTTGCCGGAAAAGATGTTGATGGCGGACTCATTGGTGGAGCATCCTTAAACGCAGATGATTTTATCGCTATTGCGAAATCATTCTAATAAAGTATCTTCAATTTTCACCGTTCACTAAATTTGGCTTGACAAATGAAAAGTTCTTACACCGAATATAAATTTACTGTAAAACCCAAAAATCCTGCGACAGAAATCTTGATTGCAGAACTGGCAGAAATCGGTTTTGATACTTTTGAAGAAACCGACTACGGCGTATTGGCTTATATTCCAACAAATCAGGATAATGATGATATTTTAAAAGAGGTGAATATTTTAGAATCCATCGTATTTGATATTTCTTTTGAAAAAAAGATTATCGAACAGAAAAATTGGAATGAACAGTGGGAAAAAGATTTCAAACCGATAGAAGTTGGTGATAAATGTCGGATTCGCGCTTCGTTTCACCCTAAAAAAGAAGTGAAGTTTG
>DATGSA010000184.1:0-8433 GCA_035303085.1 Flavobacteriaceae bacterium | reverse complement strand
GTTTAAATATTTCACGAATTTGAATTTAAAATAACATTAATCAGTATTTCCATTTCCCTTGGATTTTCATTACCTGTTCGATGAGATCTCGAACACAACCTTCGCCACCTTTGCGGTGGGAAATATAAGTAGAGACCAGTTTGACTTCCGGAATAGCATCTTGCGGACAAGTGGTTAGTCCGACCATTTTCATCGGCGGTATATCGGGAATATCATCTCCCATATAAACGACGTTTTCAGCGTTGATTTGATTTTTCTTAAAATATTCATTTAAGCTTTCAATTTTATCGTCAATTCCTAAATAGATATCTGTTACGCCTAAACCTTCTAAACGTTTTCTGACACCTTCATTTTTCCCTCCGGAAATAATACAAACATTATAACCGGCTTGGATAGCTTTTTTTATGGCAAATCCATCACGCACACTCATCTCGCGTAATAATTCGCCATCGGTGGAAACCAAAAGTTGTCCGTTGGTTAAAACGCCATCCACATCAAAAATGAAAGTGGAGATTTGTCGTAATGTTATTTTATAATTCTGATCCATGTTCTCTTTGAATTGATTCGGTGAGCAAGGTATAAATTTCTTTTAATTCAGGCGAATCCAATTGACTTAAATGAAAATCAATTGTTTCTTGATCGCCTCTTTTGGCCGGTCCAGTTTGTACGTTTTTGGGAGAATCGTACTGAACTTTTTGAGCGGTTTCTAAAATTAAAGCATGAAGGATTTCAAAGGGCATTTCTTTTTCCTCGCAAATTTTCTCGGCAATTTGATAGAGTTGATTGGTGAAATTACAGGCGAAAACCGCTGCTAAATGTAAACTTTTTCGCTGATCGGATGAAATCAAATATACTTTTTCACTGATGCTTTTTCCTATCTTTTCAAGAAGTTTAAGGTCTTCAGAAGTATCGGCTTCAATACAAATTGGAATTTTCGAAAAATCGGGTTCTTTCTGTTTTGAGAAAGTTTGCAATGGATAAAAAACTCCATTCCGCTCAGCCGAACTTAACATTGGAGTGCTTCCGGAAGTATGTACGATTAAAGCGGTTTGGTTTTTGTGAATCGCATCGATTAACTTTTTGATACCATCATCAGAAACCGCTACAATATAAATATCGGCCGATTTCAGTTGATTGATATCGGTGGTTGTTTCCACCTTTCCTTCAAAATCTTTTAATTTTGGTTCACTTCGATTATAGATTTGAACAACTTCGAAATCTTTTACAGATTGAAAAGTTTTAAACAAATGAAAAGCTATATTTCCCGCTCCTAAAATGACTATTTTTTGCATACTGCAAAAGTAAGCTTATTTAGAAAGAATTAAAATTTAAAAAAAAGGATTTCTAAGTTTATAAAATGAAAAAGTTGATTTATTATTGCCATTAAAATTAGATGTTATGAAACGCGTTATTGTGAATTTTAAAAAGCTCACCCCTGAGATAATGAGCCAACTGGTAGAAAAATATCCTGATGGATATGGGGATGATGATATTATTACGTTTAAAAACGCAAAAAACGAAACAGTCGAAGCTGTTGAATTGCGTACGGAAGACACTATTTACCTGGTTAAAATAAGTACTCGTCTGCAAGATGTTATGGCAGTTTTTGATGAAAGTGATTACGAGGACAGCGAGTTGGAGGAACCCATCGTCGATTTGCCTGAACGTACAGATGAAGAGATTGAAGATATCGATTTAGACGACGAGGAGGATAAATAGGCTCCAATCCAATTTTTTATTACGATTGGAGTTTCCCTGCAAACTCCTGTCGTAGTTTTTGAAGTTTTGGATCGATTACTGCTTGACAGTAGGGGAAGTTTTTATTTTGATTATAGAAGTTGTGATGTTCCTCTTCTGCTACGTAAAATTCTGAAGCTTTCTTTATTTCTGTAACAATATTGCCGTTGAAAGTGGTTTTATTCAGTTCTTGAATTACTTCTTCGGCAATCTTTTTTTGCTCTTCATTCAAATAAAAAATAGCACTTCTATACTGCGTGCCTACATCATTTCCCTGTCGATTTAAAGTAGTCGGATCATGGGTGGTGAAAAATATCATCAGCAATTCGCGGAAACTTATTTTTTCCGGATCGTAAGTAAATCGAATAGCCTCTGCATGTCCGGTTGTTCCTTCACAAACTTCTCGATAACTCGGGTTTTTGACATGCCCACCGGTATAACCCGATTCTATTTTTTCCAAACCAATAATGCGTTGAAAAACAGCTTCTGAACACCAAAAACATCCGTTAGCCAAAATAGCGGTTTCTAAATTCTTCATGATTTTTCGTTTTGGCAAAAATAAAGAAAGTGGTTTCGATCTCCCCTAACTTTAACGTCCTCTTAATCTACTTTTTGCCAATTTGATTGCTCTTTTATAGCGGAGATGAAACTTCATAATTCAAATAAAAATCTTTAAATGATAAATACTTTTACTTGAAGGTTAATAAGCGTTTATAATTAGACAGTTGGAAGGCTAACAATCGAGTTTCTTTATTTATTGGACTTAGAAAGTATGTTTTTGGTTAGAAAAGTTTATTTTTGTCCACTATAAATTATGATTTATACCAAGCATTTACATAAATATTACGAAGATTTACACGTGCTCGACGATGTGGAATTACACATCAAAGAAAGAGAAATCGTTTCTATAGTTGGCGCCTCCGGAGCGGGAAAAACAACTTTGCTTCAAATTTTAGGCACTCTTGATTTTCCTTCGGGCAGCAATAAAGGGGAATTGCGTTTAAAAGGGGTAGATGTTTATAAATTATCCAAAAAAGAGCTCTCCAAATTTCGGAATGAACACATCGGATTTATTTTTCAATTTCATCAGTTATTGCCTGAATTTACCGCGCTTGAGAATATTTGTATCCCGGCTTTTATCAAGAATACTCCACGAAAACAAGCAGAAAACAAAGCCCACGAATTGTTGGAGTTTTTAGGTTTAGCCGATCGTGCACATCATAAACCTGCTGCCTTGAGTGGAGGGGAACAACAAAGGGTCGCAGTGGCGCGCGCTTTGGCAAATGATCCGGAAATAATTCTGGCCGATGAACCTTCAGGAAATCTTGATTCAGAATCAGCGGAAAACTTGCACAACCTGTTTTTTCAACTCAGAGATGAATTTGGGCAGACCTTCGTTATTGTAACCCACAACAAAGAACTCGCCGATATGGCTGATAGGAAGTTGACAATGGTGGATGGGAGAATTAACCAAAAATAAGATCGTTGATATTTGAGTTTTTGATAGTAATTCACCATAAATTGAAAGATTTGGTTTCAGGGTAATTATGTTGTTGAATGAATAATCAATTCAGCTTAAACTTGACCTTCGTTAAAATTAATAACTATCTTTATTCTTGACGAATATCAGCACTTTGTGTAAAAAATAAATCTTTACCGATGAAAATAAAGAAGGCAAAACGCAAACAAAAATCGAAACTTAAAAACGTCAATCAATCTCCGGGGAAAGTAATTTATGTCGGTGATAAAGATAAAGTGCGAACGCTTTATCAGATGATTAGTTATGATCAAACAGACTGTGATAATTTTGAAACAGATAATTTAAAAGAAGTTTTTGCTCGATGGAATTCGGATCATATCACTTGGTTAAACATCACAGGATTAACCGACACGAAACAGATTGAAGCGGTTGGAAAGCATTTTGGAATTCATGATTTGGTTTTGGAAGATTTGGTCAATACACAACAAAGACCAAAGGTTGATGAGTATGAAAACTATATTTTTCTGGTGTTAAAAATGATCTGGTTACAAAATGATGCGTATGTAAATGAACATTTCAATTTGATTATCGGTAAGAATTATGTACTGACTTTTCAAGAAACCGAAAATGATATCTTTGATAAATTGCGTAAAAGAATTAGGATTGGTTCAGGGGTTATTCGATTAAAACAAGCCGGATTTTTGATGTATAATTTACTCGATGTCATTATTGATCATTATTTTTTGGTTATAGAACATTTAGGTTTGCAGTTGGAGCAATTAGAGGATATAGTTCTCTTTGGAGATACTGATGAAGATACGGTTTGGGATTTACAAGAACTTAAACCGGAAATATTACAGTTGAGAAAAGTGATTTTTCCCCTACGAGAAATGTCGGATCAATTGAAAAATAGCAACCATCCGCTTATATTGAAGAAAAACTTTAATTATTGGAGAGATTTACATGACAATTGTGTGCAAGTAGTTGAAAATATTGAAATGTATAGAGAAATGATGGGAAGTGTCACTTCAATGTATATCTCTACACTCAACAATAAAATGAACGAAGTAATGAAGGTTTTGACAATTATGGCGAGTATTTTTATTCCACTCACTTTTATCGTTGGTGTTTATGGGATGAATTTTGAAAACATGCCAGAGTTGGATGCAAAATATGGGTATTATTATATTCTGGGCTTAATGTTGTTGATTTCATTGGGTATGGTTTGGTATTTTAAACGAAAAAAATGGTTTTGATTAACTGTTGAAAATATGAAAAACAATAAACTTCAACTTTTTATAGTTTCTCGTCTAATATTTGACTTTCGATACCTAAGTATTTATAATTATTGATTTTATTTGCTAAAAACTAAAAGCTTTTTAAACCCTAAAAAAACAGACATGAATCAAGACCCCTCTTCAAAATGTGTTTTAGTTACTGGTTGCGCAGGATTTATTGGTTATCATCTTTGTCTAAAATTGCTGAATGAGGGATATCGAGTAATCGGCTTGGATAATTTAAATGATTATTATTCAGTTCAACTAAAACGCGATAGATTGAAGGAACTGGGCATTAAAAACTCGGAAGAAATAAAATATAATAAGCTTTACAGCTCCGATGTTTTTGAGCATTTTCAGTTTGTGAAACTTGATTTAGCCGATCGAGAAGAGCTGCTTAATCTGTTTAAAACTTTTTCTTTTAGTAAAGTTTTTAATTTAGCTGCACAAGCGGGAGTGCGTTATAGTTTAGAAAATCCTTTTGCTTATGCCGATTCCAATATTATCGGGTTTTTAAATTTATTGGAATCTATGCGCCACCATCAGGTGAGAAAGTTAATTTATGCCAGCAGTTCGAGTGTTTATGGAAATAATCAAAAAATTCCTTTTTCCGAATTAGATAAAGTCAAAGAGCCAATCAGCGTTTATGCAGCTTCAAAAATAACTAATGAATTATTGGCATATACTTACAGTCATCTATACGGAATTCAAACTATCGGGTTGCGGTTTTTTACGGTTTACGGACCTTGGGGAAGACCAGATATGGCTATTTATCTCTTTTCAAAAGATATTATGGAAGACAAACCGATAAAAGTTTTTAATTATGGTAACTTATCCAGAGATTTTACTTATATCGATGATATTATTCAAGGGCTGATGCAGATCCTAAAAAAGGATTTGCCTGAAAAAGCTTATAGAATTTATAATATTGGCAATTCTAAACCGGTAAGTTTAATGGATTTTATTGCCGCGGTGGAGCAGGCGGTTGGTAAAAAGGCTAAAAAAGAAATGTTGCCGATGCAAAAAGGAGATGTTTCTACCACTTGGGCAGATACTACCAAGTTACAGAAAGATTTTGATTATAAACCTCAAACAGACTTGCAAGAGGGAGTAAACAGCTTTATTGAATGGTTAAAGGAATATTCAGAAAAGTAAAATGTCTTTTAAAATCGAAGACGCATAGATTGACAAATATTTATAAAAGCACCTTATCTAAGTCTTAATAATTACTGTATTTTTGACTGAAATTTTCCACTATGAATACTATTGCTTTTTATCGAGAAAAATTCATCGATTATCTAAATGCGCAGATAATCGTTAAAGAGCCTGAAACTCTTTACCAACCGGTGAAATATATTTTAAATTTGGGTGGAAAACGATTGCGTCCTGTGTCGGTTTTAATGGCAACAGAATTATTCGATTGCCCTTATGAAAAAGCCTTAGATGCTGCTTTGGCCATTGAGGTTTTTCATAATTTTTCTTTGGTCCACGACGATATTATGGATGATGCAACCGTTAGAAGAGGCAAAGTCACGGTTCATGAAAAATGGAATATCAATACCGGAATTCTTTCAGGAGATGCGATGTTGATTCGAGCTTATCAACTATTTGAAAATTATGAAGGAGAAACTTTTAGGGAATTGGCCAAGCTGTTTTCCAGAACTGCAATTATGGTCTGTGAAGGACAACAGTATGATATTGATTTTGAAGAAAGGGATGATGTTAGTTTATCGGAGTATTTGAAAATGATAGAATATAAAACTGCCGTTTTGGTGGGAGCAGCCATGGAAATGGGAGCTATTGTTGCAGGAGCAGATGATCATTGTAAACAACAGATTTATAAATACGGATGTCTTTTAGGAATTGCTTTTCAGCTGCAAGATGATTATTTAGATGTTTTTGGAGATTATGAATCCTTCGGTAAAAAGATTGGTGGAGATATTATTGAAAATAAAAAAACGTTTTTGTATCTAAGTGCTTTGGAGAGTTCTTCTAAAGCAGAAGCAAGGCAGTTGGAACATCTTTATTCGTTGAGTCCAGCAGATACCGATCAAAAAATAGAAGCGGTCACGGCTATATTTCGACAAGAAGGAGTGCCTGAAGCCACACGAAAAAAAATTGAAGATATAACTAAAGAAGCTTTTGAAGTATTGGAAAACATGGAGATTTCTGAAAAGAGAAAAGCCGTATTTAGAGAGTTTGGAGAAAATTTAATGAACAGAGAAGTTTAATACTGAGTTTTTATAGGGCTAAAATGAAGTTTTAGTAAAGCCATAAAGACAAGATTGTATCAATTATCATTTTTTAAAAGAAAAACATTATGGGGAGTATAGTGGCTATAGTGGGTCGACCCAATGTTGGGAAATCTACATTGTTCAACCGATTAGTTGAACGTCGTGAAGCCATCGTTGATTCGGTGAGTGGGGTAACACGTGATCGAAATTACGGAAGAACTGACTGGAACGGAAGAGAGTTTTCAGTCATCGATACCGGTGGATATGTGGTTGGAAGTGACGATGTATTTGAAGCTCAAATCGATAAACAGGTAAGATTGGCAATTGAAGAAGCCGATGTGATTTTATTTATGGTGGATGCCCATACCGGTATTACCCCGATGGATCAGGATGTAGCTAAAATTTTATTAAGAGAAGATAAACCGGTTTTATTAGTTGTAAATAAGGTAGATAACTTAAGGTTAAGAGAAGAGGCTGTAGAGTTTTATGCTTTGGGGTTAGGAGAGTACTATCCCCTTGCCAGTGCCAGTGGTAGCGGAACAGGAGAAGTATTGGATGCTGTTGTGGAAAATTTACCGGATGTAGAAGATAAATCGGAGGAAGATTTACCAAGATTCGCAGTAGTGGGGAGACCCAACGCCGGAAAGTCCTCTTTTATCAATACCTTGATAGGAGAGGAGCGATACATCGTTACCGACATTGCCGGAACCACAAGAGACTCAATTGACACCAAATATAAGCGTTTTGGATTTGAGTTTAATTTAGTCGATACCGCTGGGATTCGTCGTAAATCTAAGGTCAAAGAAGACTTGGAGTTTTATTCGGTTTTGCGAAGTGTGCGCGCTATTGAACATTCAGATGTCTGTATGTTGATTGTGGATGCCACTCGTGGGTTTGATAAACAAGATCAAAAAATATTTTGGCTGATTCAACGAAATCGAAAAGGAGTTGTCATTTTAGTCAATAAATGGGATTTAATTGAAAAAGAAACCAATACGATGAAGGAGATGAAAACGAAAATTCTAAGAAATATATCTCCTTATACCGATGTTCCGATTTTATTTGTTTCCGTAAAAGAAAAACAGCGAATCTACAAAGCGATGGAAACGGCATTGAATGTATATCAGAATCTTTCTCAAAAGATTAAAACCAAGAAACTCAATGACGTGTTGCTTCCAATTATCAAGAAAAATCCGCCGCCACAATACAAAGGAAAAAACATAAGGATAAAGTTTATTACGCAGCTTCCCACCCCACAACCGCAATTTGCTTTTTTCTGCAATTTACCGCAGTATGTAAAAGAACCCTATAAAAGATTTTTGGAAAATAAACTGCGAGAAAATTTTAATTTGACTGGAGTGCCGATTTCAGTTTATTTACGTAAAAAATAAACGTTGAAATCGCATTAAACCAGGGAGTAATTCGCCCATAAATTGAGAAGGGAATTCTTTAACGTCTTATTGACGCTAAAACGTGGTATATTTTTTGATATTTCCGCACTTTAATTTTCGATGTGTTTTACAATGACTGATTTTTTGCGCTTACCTCTCAAATTATTCTTTTCGTCCATATTGTTTTTTTGTTCCGTTTCCATTTTTAGTCAAGAATATGATATTTCTGGAGTGGTAACCGATACTTCTAACGTTTCTTTGGCCATGGCAACGGTTTATATCGAATCTGTGAAAGACAGCACGGTTATCGATTA
>DATGSA010000183.1:0-4134 GCA_035303085.1 Flavobacteriaceae bacterium | reverse complement strand
TATCAAGTTATGGTATTTAATGCAAACTTCCCTATATATTTTGCTCTTTTTGGTTGTGTCAACATCCATAATAACAGAGCTCACGCCAATAAAATAGTTACTATCTTACTTAGTCGTAACAAAAACCAATAGTTCATTTTCAGTTATGGAAAACTTTAAATATCATAAAACCGAATTGATTTCTGATTTAATTTCTATTGGCTGTATTTTGAAATAGTTATTATCTGAAAACACTCCTGTTTTCGGCCTTTTTTGCGCCCTTTACTGTGTCCGCCTTGGGAGAAGGGTTCGGGGTAAACAAAAATGACCGAAAATTCAATTGTTTACGCATAGATTCAGATTATCAATGCAGAAATAAACTACAGACTTTCTATTCCAACTCAATCGGATTATTCCGACTTTCCAGTTGAGCTCTATACATTCTTTTTAGCTCTTCTTTAGAAATTTTCTGTCCGGACTTATCTTGAATATCCATGGTTATTTTCCCATCTGCGTTTGTGGTGGATCCCATCACCCCTGAAGTTTGCGACATCATGTAACCGTAGTCTGAGCTTTTTAAAGCATTATCGTCTATCTTTTTCTGCAGTTTCACAACTTTTTCTTTTGAAAGTTTTTTGGATTTAGGCAATTCCCAAACTTTGGGTTCTTCCAGCTTCTCAATGGACTGCATCATAAAATGATAATGGTTTTCAGTATCGTAAAGCTCTACAATCAAGCCCGGTAAACCGTTGAAAACATAAGGACCAGCAGGAACCGGGATTTCCATAGTAAACCACGCTTCATAAGATCTTCCGGCAAAATGCGTTTTAGCCATTTGAGTTTGATAGCCCATACTTTCTTTGGTTTTATCGGTCATTTCCCAATTGACAACCGGTTGGCTTTCACTATAAACATAATCCTTGTCTCCAAAATGCTGTAATACCTTCACCTCGCCAGTTTCAAGATTAGTGAACATTGCTTTATTTAAATCCGAAGGATTATTGGAATTGTTTACCCCTAATTCCAGTTGGACAGAGGAACCGAATCGTTGTCTGAACTTTTCCATTTTCTCTTCTGCTGTTGCTCGACTTTCGTTTATAAATACACCGAATTCATTGCCTGCAAACAAATACATTTCTGCAGTTCCTTTGCTTTCTAAATTCAGGGAATCCATACTATACTCAACTTCATACTGAATTTTGTATTCAGTTGAATATTTGGTTTGACCGATAATATTCAAGTTTATTAATAGTAGAAATATCAAGTTTAAATAAATCGTTTTCATAGTTTAAATTTTAAGGATTGATTTTTTATAGACAAGTTCTCCCAATGGAGTTGATCAATGATTGTTTTTCAATTCATTCCAACTCAATCGGATTGTTTTTTCTCGCTCTATTTTCTTTAATTCTTCTCTTTGCTTTTTGGTTGGCCATTTTATCTTCTTGGCTCATTCCATCAGTAGAAACTATCTTCATTTGAACACCTCCATAATTCATTGTGTTATGCTGGGCGTTTTCTAAATACTTTTGTTTGAGGGCTTGAAACTCCGTTTTAGAGATTTCATTCTCTTCGGGAAGCTCGAAAACTCTGGCTTCTCCCATTTTATCAATATTTTTCAACTTAAAATGATAGTGATCTTCGGTGTCATAAAGTCCAATAATCAATCCGGGTAATCCTGCAAATACATAGGGTCCATCGGAAATCGGAATTTCTAAAGTAAACCAAGCCACATAATCTCTACCGGCAAAATGGGTCGTAGCTTTTTGAGCTTGATAGCCCATAATTTCTTTGGTTTCATCTTCCATATTCCATTTCAAAGGTAAATTAGGTTCTTTGAAAATATAATTTTTGATATCGATTCCATCAACTGTCATCACTTCACCATTTTGTAGGTCTTTATAAAAAGATTTGGGGAAATCTGAAGCAAAACCTTTGTCAATCTTAACTTGCCCCTTAGTTTTAATTTGTCGTTCTAAGTCAGCCCAAATTTTATCCCAGTGCGCTTGCGTATAATTCATAAAAACTCCGTGTTTTGAACCGGTGAACAGATAAAGCGTTTCCGTTGATTTGTCTTCTAAATTTGTAGAGTCGATCCGGTATTCCACTTCATACTGCACTTCATACTCTGTGGAAAATTCTTCCTGTCCAAAAACGGTATTATGGACGATTAGTAAAGCGAATAATAAAATAAATAATCTCATGGTTTTTGTTTAATTATTGATTAAATCAACAGAGTTTCAGCCCTATAATGGGAATCTCACTTTCACCATAAACTGCCGTGGTCGTAGCGTATAATACGATTCTGCTATGGTATAATTTCCTACGGATAAATTTCTGTACGTATCTTTATTGAACACATTGATTACGGAAAGTTCAAAATCGACTTTTCGTTTTTCCGAAAGGGTAAAGCGATACATAAAATCTCCAAAGAAATCGCTCCAAGAATCTTCTTCCATTTTCGATTGCATCCATTCGCCTGAAAAACTGACTGTGTGATTGTCCAAAAAGTAAAAGAACAGCCCGAGTTGGTGATTTTGCGACCAGATTTTTCGATTGTCTTGCAATTGGTTTTCAGTTGAGCTCAAATTGACAGATCCGTCGTATTCCACCGTCATCCAATCGACAAAATCTCCGCTGAGGTTGAGAGAGTTTTTCCAACTGTCAGTGGTATTTTTTAGCAGTTCACTGTTAAACAGCATTTCGCTATTGCTGTGCGAATAATCCGAACCTATTTTAAAAGTGGTTTTGATCGGAGAAATCAATCGACTAATCGAAATGCCGATGGAATTGGAATTGGTTTTGTTGATTTGATCTAAAGCTTCCACTCTTGTCGCGCCGTTAGGTTGGGTGATGGTGTTAAAAATCTGATAGTTTTTCCCGCCGCTGTAACGATAATTAATTCGCGCAAACCAAGTGGTAATCGGATTTCGATATTCAAATCCAAAAGAAGCCGATTGCGAAGAAGCCTCCATCAACGGGACATCATTACGCCCTAAATTTCGATAATTCGACAATAAATATCCGGAATACATTTCGTTTAACGGACCGTAATTCTTGTTATAGTTCAAACTGAGATTGGCTTTCCAATAATCCCAAAAATCGTATTGCCCCCACATTCCCGGATTTAAAGTAAACGGACTTTTACTTTGTTTATCGTTTTGAAGGCGATCTTCGATTTTGTAATCCGTAAACTCAAAAGGCAATCGCAGCATCATTCGAATATTATCTGTGCGATAGCTCAATCGAGTTCGAACATAAGTCGAAATTTCTTGCCATTTCACATCATTTTGAAAATCGGAATCCGGGTGAAGGTTTCCATCCAAGAAAATCTGAGAATCCATATCTTGCATTTTAAAATCAATTCCCGGACGCAGACTCAAACTGAAATTCCCAAATCGCTTGGTCCAATCTACGGAGTGATTCGCGATGAATTTTTTATCGAATAGTTTCTGTTCCATTTTATCCACCGGATCATCGGGAGAAAGAATATCGGTAAAAACGCCGGGACGAAGACTGAGTTCTTGTGGAGATTCATTATACCTGATATTCGAATCAAAAGTGACTAACTGCTCGCCCCAAGGAAAGATGATCTCAAAATCATTTTTAAAATCTGTAAACGGATTTCTTAACCTTTGGCTTTGTGGGGCATCATCTTCTGTTAGAAATGCCGATCCTCGATCCCATTCTTTTTTAAAGGTCAATTTCTCTTTTAAAAAGCTTTTGTCTTTATTTTGCTCAATTTCAAAAGATGCCTCCAGCGATTCGTCTCGCGAGTTATTATGAATTTGGTTTTCGATGGTCGTATTCCCCTCCGGAAGTAAATAAGTCGTAACATCACCGCCATCGCGTTTTGTGTAATTGTTGATGTAAGACGCATTCACCTTAAATTCAAAATCGTTTTTATCTTTAAACAAAGCATTGGCAGAAACCGCATGCGCCTGATTGTCCAACCAACGTTTTTTATCAAACGGCGGCGGACTGGCAGCAGCGGTGGAAAGCCAATCCTTTTTTCCTTCAGAACTTCGTCCAAATCTAAACGCAGAAATAGAAAAATGCGAAAAATCTCGGGTAATATCAGCTCCTATATTATTGGTTTGATAACTAACTAAAGTCTGAAAATTCTTGGTGAAAAACATCGGACTCAATTTTCCATAC
>DATGSA010000182.1:0-5020 GCA_035303085.1 Flavobacteriaceae bacterium | reverse complement strand
GAAGGAAAAAACATTGATGACAAATCGGTGCTGCGCGAAGTTGGAACATCGGTTGGTTTGCGGGAAGAAGATGTAGATCGAATGTTGTTTACCGACGAATTTAAAAAAGAAGTAGAAAAAGATAAACAAGAAGCAGCTCATATTGGCGTGAAAGGAGTTCCGTTCTTTGTTTTTAATAATAAATATGGCGTTTCCGGAGCACAACCTGAAGAAGCGTTTCTTGAAGTATTGGAAAAAAGTTGGAAAGAATTTAAGGAAGAAGATAACCCTACGCTGATTGTCGAGGAAGGACAATCGTGTGACGTGGATGGAAAATGTGATTGATTAATCACAGATAGTTTTCCATAAAAACTTGGATTAGTTTTATTGTCTTGAATTTGATTTAATTATAGGGTTATTTTTGTAAGGGCCGTCTCAAAAATCACTATTGTGATTGTTGTTAATGCAGATAGTGAGTGGTTTAATTGATTTTTGAGGCGGTCTTTTTTGTCTAAACTTTACGCTAAGCTATTTTTTGCGTTTAATTCTCGGCCGTTTTTTCTTTTTGGTTCCCTCATAAATTTCATATTGCAGTAATCGCGCTTCCAAAGGACCGTTGTATAGTTTAACTCTTCGCGAAGTCCGCAAACCAACACTCTTCATAGCTTCTACATCCGAAGTCAAAAACCAAGCTTGCGAGCCGGGATAGTTTTGCTTTAAAGTGTCTCCGATTTTCTCATAGAATTCCGGGATATTTATCGCCAACCGTTCTCCATACGGCGGATTGAAAACCATGTGTAAATGTCCTTTGCTGTATTTTTCTGAGGTGAAGAAATCCGCTTTAAAGACTTTTATAAAATCGGATAAATTGGCATTAGCCACATTTTCTTTTGCTTTGGTTACGGCTTCCTCGGAAATATCATAGCCTATAATTTCATATTTAAAATCTCGAATTCTATCCAGTTGAGCTTTTTCAATTATATCATATAATTCCGGATCCCAATCTTTCCAGTTTTTAAATCCAAACCCTGCATTGTTGATATTTGCGGGAATGTTTAATGCAATCATCGCCGCTTCAATCAAGATTGTTCCACTTCCACACATTGGATCGAGAAAGTCGGATCTTCCGTCCCATCCCGCATGCATCAGCATCCCGGCCGCCAACACTTCGTTAATCGGAGCTTCTCCGGTTTCTTTTCGATACCCTCTTTTGTGCAAAGAATCTCCCGAACTGTCTAAAGAGACCGTACAAAACTGATCATTGATATGAATGTTTATCCGCAACTTGGGATTTTGCAAATCGATATCCGGACGTTTCCCAGCCACATTTCTGAATTTATCGACAATCGCATCTTTCGCTTTAAGCGTAACATAGTTTGAATGTGTAAACTTTTCAGAATGTACGGTAGAGTCAATCGCGAAAGAATCTTCTACATTAAGATATTTTTCCCAATCGATGTCGTAAATTTTACGATAAAACTCATCTTCCGAGCGAACATCAAATTCTGCAATCGGTTTTAAAACGCGTAAGGCAGTTCTCAAAGAAAGATTCGCTTTATACATAAACCCTTTATCGCCTTCAAAACTCACCACTCTTATTCCGGGTTGAATATTTCCTGCTCCCAAAAGACGTAACTCTTTTGCCAGAATTGCTTCCAGTCCTGCAAAAGTTTTCGCCACCATCGTAAAATTCGCCATAACAACTACTTTATAAGAAGACAAAAGTAAACTAAAATACAGCTGATGCAAAATATAGATGGAGATAAAAGTAAGGAGCCTTGGTACTGTGATCTACTAATTGCTTTCTTTTGAATTGTCAAACTGAGTTGTAATTTTACGATTGCAACTAAGACTTTTAAAATAAAGAGGTAGCACAACTCTTCAAGGGTTTCAAACTCTTGAAGAGTTCTCTGAAATTTGCTTTTTTTATGCTGTCCTAAGGATGCGAATCAGTCTCCTTGTCACCTTAATTAAATATTCAAAACAAAACGCAACTATCTTTTTAGTAGCATTACTAATTAATTAGTTGTATCTTTGTCCAGATTCTTTTTTAAGTAACAAATTATGAAAAAACTAACCGAACGAGAAGAAGAAGTGATGCAGGTTTTGTGGGAGTTGGAGACAGCTTTTATCAAGGAGATTATTCCTGAATTACCACAGAAACATCATTACAATACCGTTTCTACGGTAGTGCGACACTTGGAGTCTAAGGGTTTTGTGGCACACGAAACTTTTGGTAATACGCATCGTTATTTTCCGAAAATCTCTAAGGAGGAATACAGTTCTTTTTATATGAAATCGGCCAGTCAGCGATTTTTCAATAATTCGTATAAGAATATGTTGACCTTTTTTGCAAAGGATGAGAAAATCAGCCCGGAAGAATTAGAGGAAATTCTTGAAGTCATTGAAAATCAAAAAGACTAAGCCTTATGGAAACTTTAATTTATTTACTGAAAAGTAGCGCTATACTCAGCTTGTTTTTGTTGGTTTATGAGGTGTTTCTAAAACGAGGAACCCATTACAAAGCCAATCGCGTTTTTTTGTTGGCCGGGATTTTTACAGCTGCAATATTACCTTACTTGACTGTAGAGCAAGTCACATTTGTCACTGAGGTTATCCCATCTTCTTCTGTTCAGGAAGCAACTACGACGAGTTTGCCTATGAGTGAATCTGTCAATGCACTACCACAACAGCCGGGATTTTGGGAATTATTGGATGTTGAGACCTTGCTGTTTGGGATATATCTGACAGTAACTTCATTGCTCTTATTGCGATTTTTATTTGGTTTCTGGCAATTGCGACATTTCTTAAAAAAACAAAACAATTATTATTTTAAAAACGGTATCAAATACATTCAAACAAACGATAAAACTGGAGCTTATTCGATTTTTAAAAACATTGTTTACAATCCGGCGATTCACACTACTGTTGAACTCGAATTAATCCTAAAACACGAAGAAGCTCATGTAAAACACAATCACAGTGTAGATATGTTATTGAGCAATTTATTGGTTTTCCTGAATTGGTTTAATCCGCTGGCTTGGTTGTATAGAAAACGCATCAGTCAAAACTTAGAATTTCTTGCCGATCAAGCCGCTACAGCTGATTTAAGGTCTCCAAAAACCTATCAATTAAGTTTACTGAATTATATCAAAGTGAAATCTTCCGCTTTGCCGGTGAACAATTTCCATAAATCTTTTATTAAAACACGAATCAAAAAACTTCAGCAAAGGAAATCTAAAAAATATGCTTCGTTAAAAATCGGTTTAATCTTGCCGTTGTTGACTGTATTTTACTTTGTTTTTCAAATAGACATCCGAGCGGAAACCATTTATGTAGAAATGAAACCGACAACGTTTAAAGTTGACACTTCCGAAGAAAAAGACAGTCTAATCACTTTGGGGAAACAGTTTGTAACTGTAGCCAATGGTTTGAAAACAGGTACAGAAGCAGCTTCAACAAATGATTTGGATTGGATAAAACAAGTTTTGATAAAAGATGAAACAGATCTTGTAAAAGTGAAGATTCATAAATCCACCACTGAAAAAAGCTTAAAAAAAATCCGGCGGATTTTAAAAAAGATGCACCAAATAGAATTCAACTATTCCAATCTAAGATTTGATAACGAAAAAAATCTCACACAGATTGAAATGTCTTTTACAGATCAAAATGGAGAGGGTTATCATTATTCTATACTCGGAGACAATCCTATTCCTGAAATTGAATTAGTGGTTTCCAAAGATTTTACTGGATTTAAAACTTTCACTAATAAAGATCAATCAATAAATAGAAATTCAGCGGTTATTATTAATGGAAAGCCTGATCATCATATTGATGAAGAATTAGGAGAAATTCTTCGTTCAGTAGAAAAAAGAAAGAATAATCTTAAAAATGAACAAGTCAAAACAAAGGATCTTATCAAGTCTGTAAACGTCATTAAAAATGAGGATTCAGGATTAATAATAATCAATGATCAAATTCAGTCAGACAGTTTGGAACAAGTTGAAAGTCAAGAAAAGCCACAAAAAGAAGTCTCGGTTAAAATGACTTTCACAATTGATGCAAATACAACAAATAAAGAATTGGAGGATATCAAAGGTTATTTCGCCAAAGAAAACTTCGACTTCTCCTACCGTGTTCCGCGAAGAAATAAAAAGGGAGAAATCACGAAAATCAAAATAAAAGTGGAAGATGGAAAAGGAAAAAAATCCTCTACGGCTTATCAAAATAAACACGGGATCGATCCCTTTACGATAAGTATAAAAAACGGCGAATTCATCACCGACTAAAATTATATAGAAAATTACATTAATGAGAAATAATTTTTTACTGCTATTAGTCTGTTTTTGGTCATTGACCAGTTTTTCACAAATCGAAATCACCGGAAGAGTCACCGATGAAGAAACCGAAGAAGCTTTAGGAAGCACCTCAGTGGTGGTTTCTCCAAAAGGGAAAGCCAATATTTTAGGCTATGCCATTTCGGATAAAGAAGGCAAATTCAATATCAAAATAAATACCGCTGCAGATAGTTTAACGGTCAAAGTCTCAACTTTGGGTTATACTACTTTCGAAGAAAATATCCTTGCCGAATCTCAGGATTTACCGATTGCTATGGAAATTGCTGCGGAGAGTTTGGAGGAAGTTTTCTTGAGAAGACCACCGATTCGTCAACGCGGAGATACGTTGATTTTTGACCCACAAGCTTTTAAAAGCAATAAGGACAGAAGTGTTCAAGATGTGTTGGCAAAAATGCCGGGAATTGAAATCGATCCGAGTGGCGAAATCAAATACCAAGGGAAACCCATCAATAAATTTTATGTCGAAGGATTGGATTTAATGGGAGGGAGGTATGGAATGGTCAGTAATAATCTGAATGTAGATAAAGTGAGTTCTGTTGAGATCTTAGAAAATCATCAGCCTTTAAAAGTATTGGACAGCGTAGAGCCTTCAGAACAAGCAGCCATCAATATTAAATTAAAAAACAAGGTTACCGTTTCCGGGAATATTGAAGTTGGGGGAGGAGCGGCGCCGGGTTTATGGT
>DATGSA010000181.1:0-3477 GCA_035303085.1 Flavobacteriaceae bacterium | reverse complement strand
CATTTTCGCTCTTTCATGCCTTTTTCCCAAGGCCGGTCCTCCGCCAGACGGGAATAGGCAGTCATGTAGATTGCTGTACCGGCCAAAGGAAGAGCGCCTTGTCCACCGGCTAATCTGTCTCTGATCTCACCTCCGGCTCCGGTTGCTGCTCCGCTGAACGGTTCCACTGTTGTAGGAAAATTATGCGTCTCCGCTTTTAATGAGATCACAGAGTCAAACTCTTTTTCTGTATAAAAGTCCGGCTTATCCGCTGATAGCGGAGCGAATTGGGTGACTTTAGGCCCTTTGACAAAAGCGACGTTGTCTTTGTAAGCAGAAACTACTGTATTGGGGTTTTCTGCGGTAGTTTTTTTTATGAGTTTAAAGAGTGAAAGTTGTTTCTCTTTCCCGTCAACAATAAAAGTTCCATTGAAAATTTTATGGCGGCAATGTTCGGAGTTGGCTTGGGAAAAGGCAAAGACTTCTGAATCTGTTAAGAGCCTTCCGGCTTTCCGAGAAACACTTTCCAGATATTCTATTTCTTCTTCATTTAATGCCAAACCTTCTTCTTCATTATATTTTGCGATATCATCAATTTCCCGGATAGGCTCAATGTTCACGGATAGAGAGAAGGTGTTTTGATCCAAGCCATTAAACAATTCAGTAATCATGGGATCGAAAAGTACCTTAGGATCATCTACTTGAGTAAATTCTTCTATTCTTTCGATGTTTTTTATACCCATATTTTGGGTAATTTCTACAGCGTTTGTACTCCATGGAGTGAGCATCGCCGCACGAGGTCCTAAATATGTTCCTTCCAGCGTTGTAGTGTCTAATTTTTCAGCTTCACCAAATAACCAGTTCAGCTTTTCTATATCTTTATTATTCAGGGGCTTTTGAGTTTGTACTAAGTAAAACTTTTCAGCCGTGTTTTTAAAGAAATGAATCATTTTCTATATAGTCTAATGATAGGATTGAAATTATGTACAAATTTACGCTAATTCATTGAAAAAAAAGAGTGTTTTCATGAATTAGGGCTTTTTAGCTGTACATTTCTTCTCTTTGTTTTTGAATGTTTTCGTCGTTGATATAATCGTTGTAAGATGTCAGTTTATCAATGATCCCTTTCGGGGTAATTTCGATGATCCGGTTGGCTACGGTTTCTGTCAACTCTTGGTCTCGTGACGTAAAGATGAGAGGCGCTTTAAAGTCTTTCATGCCATTGTTCAATGCAGTAATAGACTCCAGATCCAAGTGATTTGTTGGCTCGTCAAAAATTAAAAAATTTGCTCCTTGCAGCATCATCCTGGAGAACATGCAGCGCATTTTTTCTCCTCCCGATAGCACGGAACATTTTTTCAGAACTTCTTCTCCTGAGAAAAGCATTTTTCCTAAAAAACCGCGGATAAACTGTTCGTCAGCATCAGGTTTGTTGTTGTATTCCCTAAGCCATTCTACAAGGTTCTCATCCCGTCCTTCGAAGAAAAGAGAGTTGTCAATCGGTAAATCCGCTACTGTAATGGTAATTCCCCATTTATATTTACCTTCAAAATCTTTATCTCTGCCGGTGATGATATCATAAAAAGCGGTGGTTCGGATGTTTGAATCGGACAAAAGAGCAATTTTATCTCCTTTATTGATCATGAAGTTTACATCCTTGAAAAGGACCTCTCCGTTTATGGACTTGCTTAATCCTTCAGCGCTGAATATTTGATCTCCCGGCTCTCTATCCATTGTGTTGAATAAAATAGCGGGATACTTTCTGTTGGAAGGTTTTATTTCTTCCAGATTCAATTTGTCAAGGGCTTTTTTTCGCGAAGTGGCTTGCTTTGACTTCGCCGCATTGGCTGAAAAACGCCGTATAAACTCTTGCAGCTCCTTGATTTTTTCTTCTGTTTTTTTATTTTGATCTGCCTTTTGTTTTAAGGCCAATTGTGATGATTGATACCAGAAGCTGTAGTTTCCAGTGTAAATAGTCATTTTCCCGAAATCTATATCCACTACATGTGTACAGACGTGGTCTAAAAAGTGTCTGTCGTGTGACACTACCAAGACTATCGCTTCATAATCAGCCAAAAAGTTTTCTAACCACGCAATGGTGTGAATATCCAAATCGTTTGTCGGCTCATCTAAAATTAAGATATCCGGATTACCAAAAAGAGCTTGTGCCAATAAAACACGTACCTTTTCGCTGCCATCTAATTCGGAAACTAATTTATAGTGTTGTTCTTCTTTGATTCCCAAATTGCTCAGTAAAGCTGCGGCATCACTTTCAGCGTTCCAACCGTCCATTTCTGCGAAGAGACTTTCCAGTTCGCCTGCACGTTCGCCGTCAGCATCTGTAAAATCCTCTTTGGCATAGATAGCGTCTTTTTCTTTCATGATATCATAAAGAGGCTTGTTACCCATCATCACGGTTTCCAATACCGAAAAATCATCAAAAGCATAGTGATCCTGTTTTAAAACAGACATTCTGTCTCCTGGTGTGATCTCTACACTTCCGCTGGTAGGAGCTTCATCACCCGAAATTATTTTTAAGAATGTGGATTTTCCCGCACCGTTTGCACCGATTATACCATAACAATTGCCGGGAGCAAAACGTAAATTGACATCTTCAAACAAAACGCGTTTGCCGAAGCGCAACGATAAGTTGGATACATTAATCATGGTGCAAAGGTAAATATTTTTCAACGAATTAAGACAGGTAGATTTTGTTAATTTTTAAGGGCAGTTTGGTTGTAAAAACTTCTCTTAACCTCTGCATGAAACGCATAATATTCTATTTAATAGGTAGATTCTTTCGTTTATATCCTGCTTTTTAAATTAGGCGTTCTTATTTTGTGCATCGCATTTGGATAGCCCTAAAACCCGCATTACGTTTATACAATGTTGTGATGCATTTTTTTATCCTGAAATGGGTCTCACATTTATTTGTCCGCCGGTAGCTTTGAGCACTTTCATTATCGTTTCGAGTTGAGGTTTAGCTCCATCGGAAAGTGTTTTATAAAAGCTCGGTCTATTCATTCCGGTTGGTTCCACCATTTTTAGCCATGCCAATAGCCCATGAGCGTAAATAATTCGCATTCCGCATAACCAAAGATGTTGGCCTACTCTCTTGCAAAACTGTTTATTGTGCATAGAGCTAATTTACTCAGGGGGAACCCAATCCGATCCATCAATGACAAAAACATATTGAAAATAATCAGTTGTTGCTGTATTTTTATTTTTAATATCGATTCCAAAAAATGGTGTTAGACTAAAGTTGGAAATTCCTCTTAAAGATTCTTTATAGGGTGAATTTTTGGCATTGAGCTGAAATAAATTAATTGAATTTTTATTTCCCACTCTTTTAAAATCTTGTATGCCTATAATATAATTATCGAACATATTGTCTTGAGAGATGCTTAACCTTGTGTACTCTGTATCATCTGCAATAAACCAAGGGAGATAAGAACTTAAAACTGTTAAGTGAGAATTTAGATATATTGGGTTTATAGA
>DATGSA010000180.1:0-2298 GCA_035303085.1 Flavobacteriaceae bacterium | reverse complement strand
ATGTGATTTTAATCTCCGATACTTCTATGATCTCAAATGAAACACCCTCTATTACAACCGGTTTACGGGGATTGAGTTATGTGGAAGTCGAAGTAGTCGGACCGAAAGTAGATTTACACTCCGGAGTTTATGGCGGTGCTGTTGCAAATCCGATTAATGTGTTGTCCAGAATGATCGCTTCTCTTCAAGACGAGGATAAGCGAATCACCATTCCAGGATTTTACGATAAGGTGAAGGATTATTCAGAAGAAGAAAGGGCAATTATGGCCGAAGCACCCTTCGACTTAGAAGAGTATAAAAAATCAATCGGTGTGAATGCCGTGGAAGGAGAGAAAGGATATTCCACTTTAGAACGCGCTTCAATTCGACCAACTTTAGATGTAAACGGAATTTGGGGAGGATATATCGGAGAAGGTGCAAAAACGGTGCTACCGAGCAAAGCCAATGCTAAAATTTCTATGCGATTAGTGCCAGATCAAGACTGGGAAGAAATTTCAGAAATGTTTAAAAACCACTTCGAAAGTATCGCTCCCGACAGTGTAAAAGTCAACGTGAGTATTCACCACGGAGGCGAAGGATATGTCACTCCCATCGACAGTATAGAATATAAAGCGGCGAGCAAAGCGATAGAAGATAGCTATGGAAAAACCCCAATTCCACAACACAGCGGAGGAAGTATTCCGATTGTGGCTTTATTCGAAAGAGAGTTGAAAAGCAAAATTATCTTGATGGGCTTCGGGTTGAACTCTGATGTAATCCATTCCCCAAACGAGAACTACGGCCTGTTCAATTTCTACAAAGGAATTGAAACCATTCCACATTATTTCAAACACTTTGCGGAGTTGAAGAAGCAGGAGAAATAAGATTTTCAGTAATTTTATTAATAAAAAAGCGCAGTGAAGAGGTTTTCTTTTTGCTGCGTTTTTATTTTAAAAAGCCTTCAAGAAAAAAGTGCTTTGCGGAAAAATAAAATCTTGAAAAAAGCTGAATAAGATTAGTGTTGTTTTACCTTTCTAATTGTTGATGATGAAATCCGCGACAATCTGCGTCATCCGTGTCATCTGCGTTCTATCTATTTACTTCATTTTTTTATTTTATAATAGCTCTAAAACAGATTATCCTATTTATAGATAAAATTCTTATTTTGCTCCAAACCAAAAAGAGAAGATTAAACTCTTCTTGAAATGGAATTTTAGTCAAACAAAAACCAATGAAAAAACGCATTCCCTTAGAAGAAGGAGATTATTATTTAAGTCCGGAAGGCTATCGCGTGTTCACTGCGCAATATTTGCTGAAAAGAGGCTATTGTTGTAAAAGTGGTTGTCGTCATTGCCCATACGGATACGATAAAAAAACAGACACCTTTAAAAAATAAAACCCTTATATTACCACTCAATTAGAGAATCCGATTAATCAATTACAATATGACATTCAAAGAAGCAATCAAACAAGGCATTCCCAGCGAGTTACCCCCGAAAAAAGAACTCGATTCTACGGTGAGTCACGCGCCAAAAAGAAAAGAGATTCTAACCGACGAGGAAAAGAAATTAGCTTTGAGAAATGCTTTGCGGTATTTTGAGGAGAAGCATCACGAAGTTTTATTGCCTGAATTTAAAAAGGAATTAGAAAAGTACGGTCGAATTTATATGTATCGATTCCGTCCCGATTATAAAATGTACGCGCGTCCAATCGAAGATTACCCCGGAAAATCAATCCAGGCAAAATCGATTATGCACATGATTCAAAATAACTTGGATTATGCTGTGGCGCAACATCCGCATGAATTGATTACCTACGGCGGAAATGGAGCTGTTTTTCAAAATTGGGGACAGTATTTATTGACGATGAAGTATTTGTCCGAAATGACCGACGAACAGACCTTAGTCATGTATAGCGGACATCCGATGGGATTATTTCCTTCCAACAAAAATGCTCCTCGAGTGGTGGTGACTAACGGAATGATGATTCCAAATTAT
Organism: Flavobacteriaceae bacterium; assembly: GCA_035303085.1. Classification (GTDB taxonomy): domain Bacteria; phylum Bacteroidota; class Bacteroidia; order Flavobacteriales; family Flavobacteriaceae; genus JAJYSO01. The sequence goes on along the minus strand of DATGSA010000180.1, from coordinate 322 downwards.
TCCAGTCAAGATGATTGGGAAAAATACAATGCTTTGGGCGTTACGCAATACGGCCAGATGACAGCCGGAAGTTATATGTATATCGGCCCGCAAGGAATTGTGCACGGAACCACGATTACAGTACTTAACGGATTCAGAAAAATTAAAACCCCACCGGAAGGCGGATTGTTTGTTACCTCTGGTTTAGGCGGAATGAGTGGCGCGCAACCCAAAGCGGGAAATATTGCCGGATGTGTGACGGTCTGTGCCGATGTCAACCCCAAAGCCTTGGATAAACGACACGAACAAGGTTGGGTCAATGAAAAAATAACCGATTTAGATG
>DATGSA010000179.1:0-5770 GCA_035303085.1 Flavobacteriaceae bacterium | reverse complement strand
AGTATATCGGGATTCATTTCCTGAATATATTCACTTGAAATAGACAAACCATGACCGGAAGCTTCAATGTCTTCTGATACCGGGGTTACTCCAAAATTGTCATGCACAAATCCAAAACGCGACTTTAATCCATAAGCACTAAATTTTCCATTATTATACATCACGAAAAGTCCTTTTAGTCCCTTATAATCAGCACTTTCTTCCTTAATAGTTTGCAACATGTCTTCATTGACTGCATCGGCTTCCTCTTTCATATCATAAATCTCTCCAATTCTTTGCAAGTTTTTGCTGATGGAATTGATATAATCTTCATAGTCAAGGTCTAAATACACCGTTGGAGCTATTTTTGAAAATTCGTCATAATCTTTCTCTTGGCGATATCCAATAATAATAAGATCGGGATTTGCTTCATTTACCTTTTGAAAATTAGGCTCGATTAAACTTCCTGTGTTAATTACAGATTTGTCATTTTTATACTCTTCCAAGTAAGTTGGGATGGTCTGTTTAGGAATACCGACTACCCGATCTTTAAGTCCGAGTTCATCAAAAATATCCAAAGCACCCAAATCAAATAACACCACTCGTTCAGGAGATTTAGGGACGCGAATTTCACCTTGTTTATCATCTACAATCACAGAGTTTTCATCGTTCAAATCGGTCTGTGTAGAGGTTTGAGCATTGTTTTTACAAGCTTGAAAAGATAAGCCGAAAATAAGTAATAAAATTAAGCTGATTTGTCTGTTCATAATTTAAGTGTTTGATATTGGTTTTAATTTAACGGTTTAATCATAATAGAGACAGAATTTACACCCTCTATTGAGAATTACTTCGAAGTCAATTTCGAAAATATCTTTGAGAACGCAGGGTTTTATGATTTCATCTGTGGTACCAAAATGCTGAACTACTCCGTCTTTCAACGCTGCGATATAATCTGAATATTGAGCGGCGATATTGATATCATGAACAATTAAAATCACTGTTTTTCCCTGTTGATGCGCAAAGTCTCTCAAAGTTTTCATGATTTGGACCGAATATTTCATGTCCAAGTTATTGAGTGGTTCATCGAGTAAAATATTTTCTGTATCCTGGGCAAGAATCATCGCCAAATAAGCGCGTTGACGCTGGCCACCACTGAGTTCATCTAAGAAGCTGTCAGCGATATCTTCGAGTTCCATAAAAGCTATAGCTTCTTCTACTTTCTCTTCATCTTGCGTACTCATCTTTTTTCCGCGATTATACGGAAATCTACCAAAACTAACCAGTTCACGAATTGTTAGTCGAATATGGGTAAAGTTTGATTGTCTCAAGAAAGAGAGTTTTGTAGCATAATCTTTACTGGAAATATTAGCTATATCTTCGTGCGATAAAAGGATGTGTCCTGAGTCGTGATCGATAATTTTACTAATCACGCTTAATAAAGTGCTCTTTCCTGCACCGTTTCCCCCAATTAAAGAGATAACTTTTCCCTTTGGAAATTCGATATTCAATCCGTTGAGGACAGGATGGTTTCCATATTTTTTATATAAATCTTTAACTGTAATCATAATCTTCTCGATTTAAGCAGAAGGAAAATAAAGTAAATTCCTCCTACAAAATTTATAAGAATACTAATAGTCGTATTCATGTTAAACAAGTGTTCTACAAGAAATTGCCCGCCAACTACTAATATAACTCCAAATAAACTCGCTCCCAAAATTGTATGCCGGTGTTTATGAGATGGAATAAATTCATAGCTTAAGTTAGCGATTAAAATTCCCAAAAAGGTAATTGGTCCGACCAAAGCTGTGGAGATTGATACCTGAATAGCAATCAAAAACAAGCTGATTTGAACCAGACGTCTGTAGTTGATACCCAAGGTAATTGCTTGTTCTTTTCCTAATAACAGCACATCTAATTTGTGTAAAATCCTTGTTCCCAAAACTAAGCTTATAAATAAAGCAATTGCTGAAATCCCCAATAAATTAGTATTGATGTTATTAAAGCTGGCAAATAAATATCTTTGGACAAAAGCAAATTCATTAGGGTCTATGACTAATTCTAAAAAGGAAGTCATGCTTTTAAAAATTGCGCCCAAAATCAATCCTACTAAAAGCAGGAAGTAAACATGAACTTGTCGTTTTCTGAACAGCGCGAGGTATAGTATTAAAGCAAAACCAAACATAAGTAAAACCGAAAACAAGAAATTGGTTTGTTGTTCAATTACTTGAAAGGTTTTATCGCCATATAAAAAGACGATGAAAGCTTGAAATAAAATGAAGACTGCCTCAAACCCCATAATAGAAGGCGTCAAGATTCGATTGTTTGTGATGGTTTGAAACACTACTGAGGAATATCCAATACTACAAGCAATCAAAGCCATTGCAGCTATTTTTGTAATTCTTCGCGGCAAAACATAATCTGGATTATTTCCAACAAAAGTCAGCAGATAGACAAGGATGACACTTATGGTAAATCCGGTAAGAATTAAAATTCTTTTTTTAAGCATGGCGAATCCTTTTACTGATGAATATTAAAAAGGCAACGCCTCCAATAATGCTTATTGTCAAACCGATTGGAACTTCAAAGGGATAGATTATTAATCTGCTGATTATATCACCAAACAGTAAAAGAGTGGCTCCCAACAGTGCGGTATAGGGAAGGGATTTTTTAAGATTATCCCCGTAAATTAAACTGATAATATTTGGAACAATCAGGCCGAGAAATGGAATAGCTCCAGCAGTAATCATCACTGCGCTTACCGTCAATGAAATAGAAATCAAACCTATTAATACCAGAGTATTGTATTGTATCCCTAAGCTTTTTGCGGTTTCCTCTCCCAATCCCAAAGCGGTGAGTTTGTTGGCATACAAATAAGTGAGAAGAACCGCCGGCAGACTGATATAAATCAATTCATAATTCCCTTGTAATACTTTAGAAAAATCACCGATCAGCCAAGTTTCCATATTTTGAATAATGTCGAACCTATATCCAAAAAAGGTTCCAATTGCTGCTAAAACATTTCCAAACATAATTCCCAACAGTGGAATATAAATCAAACTGCGTTGTTTGATATGTCGCAACATTTGCATAAATATCAAACTTGCCAAAATGGTAAATAAAAATGCAAATCCCATTTGAGTAAGATGAGACGTTCCCGGAAATAAAATCAAACCAATAAGAATTCCCAGTTTTGCGGCATCTAAAGTTCCGGCGGTAGTAGGCGAAACAAATTTGTTTAAAGAAATTTGCTGCATGATCAATCCGCTAACACTTAACCCCACCCCTGCGATAACAAGTGCCATGGTACGTGGAAAACGACTGACGCGAAAAACCAATCTTCCCGATTCTATAATACTGTTGTAATTTGCCCAATCTATTTGTTTAACCCCAATAAACAAAGAGGCTAAAAGCAAAAGTATAAAAGCAAAAACCAGAATAAACGTTCGCATGTGGTTGGATTAATTTAGACTTAATCTAAAGAAGCGCAAACTTAACTATTCTGGCATCTTTTACAAATCTTTTTCCACAACATTCTGTGATTATAGAAGAAATACGGATCATTAAGAGCTTCTAAGTTAAAATCCGGTTAAATCAATTGATCGATAAAACTGTCTAAGTTAAATTCGTGGAGCAACAGTTTAATTCATAAAACAATCCTTAAAAATGAAAAGATTAACTTATTTAGTTTTAGCCGCGTTAATAGGTGGAACGATTGCTTTGTGTGGTTATGAGTTATTTATTGAAGAGCAGAACCAAAAACAGACATTAAGTCCTTTGACTGGGAATGCGATATATGAAGACAGCATCTCCAATGCTCTTTCTGAAAATGAGGGAGATCAAAACAGCGTAACGAGTTTGGCTTCGGATCGAGTAGGATATGCGCCAACTAAAATTCCTGATTTTACCGAAGCTGCAGCAAAAACGGTTTCGGCCGTGGTTCACGTAAAAAATTTGGAGGTTAGAGATGCACCGAGAAATATATCGGAATATTTGAGAGGAATTCGTGCGGGAAAAGTTGTGCGAGGAATGGGATCCGGAGTTATTATTACACCCGATGGATATATAGTGACCAACAACCACGTGATAGAAGGTGCCAGTGAACTCGAAGTTATTTTAAGCGATAATAGAATCTATAAGGCTAAAGTTGTTGGCGCCGATGAACGAGAAGACATCGCTTTGTTGAAAATTGATGCAACTGATTTAGATTATTTGCCTTTTGGAGACAGCAATACTACAAAAATAGGTCAATGGGTATTAGCAGTTGGAAATCCTTTTAATTTAACTTCAACCGTTACCGCTGGGATTATTAGTGCTAAAGGCAGAAATCTCAGTGAAGGAGGCACGAGATTACAATCGTTTATTCAAACCGATGCAGCTGTAAATCCCGGAAACAGTGGAGGAGCATTAGTTAACACAGAAGGTGAGTTAATCGGAATCAACGCGGCTATCAGTTCGCGTACAGGAAGTTATATCGGATATAGTTTTGCTATCCCCAGCAATAATGCTCGAAAAATAGTCGAAGATTTATTGGAGTTTGGAGATGTCAAACATGCCATTTTAGGGATTTCAGGAGGAACTGTAGATCCGCAGAAAGCCAAGGAATTGGGATTTCCGCTTTCTCAAGGCGTTTTTGTAGCTGAGGTGAGTAAAGGAGCTGAAAAAGCAGGGCTTGAATCCGGAGATCTTATCACCGAAGTAGATGGAATTAAAATGCGTATGATGTCTGATTTATCAGCTTATATCGGAACTAAAAGACCTGGTGATAAAGTGCAAGTCAGTTATCTAAGAGATAAAAAGGAAAAAACTGTCACTGTGAAATTAACCGAATTTGATTTATACGTTTTGGAAGTAGCTGATCTTGAGTTGATCAATGCGGAAGAAGATTATTTAAAGCAGTTTAACACCTCAAAAGGCGTGCGAATTGCCCAAGCAACCTCCAGGCATTTAGCAATACCAAAAGATCAGTATATTATAGTAGCCATTGATGGCAAATCTGTTGGTAGTGTTGACGATGTGAGGCAAATTATGAAGAATAAAAATGCTTACGAACGTACAAAAATCACTTTTCAAAATAGAAATGGTCAACGGGAAACATTGTCCTTTTAATAACGGGATTTTAAAAGAAAAAAGTTTGGTGAATCGATTTAAAAAGAAACTTTATTAATCGATTGGAACTATTCTCTATCGTTTAATTTTAAAATCCTTTGAAATTTGTTTTTTCAAAGGATTTTTGTTTTTTAAAAGCCTAAAAATGACTATTTTCGCGCCATATTTAAAACCCTTATAAATTACTTTCTATGAGCCAGGTGGATAATTATGAAAAGGAGCTAATTTTTCAAGCAGATAAAAGTCGCGTAGCCGTTGATTTGATAAAAACTGTCAATGATTTATGGTATGATAAATCTATTGAATTAGTCTTTTTTAAAAATAAATTAATTAATAACAACGTCAGTGAGATTTTTAATCTGCACGAATATGCGGTTGATTTTCTCGAAAAACCAATTTCAATTTTTGATTTGGTCGAAGTAGCGCAGGCTATCAAAACATTAAATTTGCCGCCATCAAAACTTGATATCGGAAAATTAACCTATGAATATCAACAGCAAGATCAGGATAACCCGGCAGCATTCGTAGCCAAAACACTGGTGGATGCTAAAGATTTCGAAAACATCAAACCCAAAGATGTGGTGCTTTATGGTTTTGGAAGAATTGGTCGTTTACTGGCTCGCGAGCTGATGACTACGACGGGAAAAGGAAGCCAACTCCGTTTGAGAGCTATTGTAACCAGAGG
>DATGSA010000178.1:0-3374 GCA_035303085.1 Flavobacteriaceae bacterium | reverse complement strand
TAAACTTGCTCTAACGAGTAGAATCAAAACAGGAACTTCAACCAAAGGACCAATCACTGCGACGAAAGCTTGTTGTGAACTTATACCAAAAACAGCAATTGCAACAGCAATCGCCAACTCAAAATTATTGCCAGCAGCAGTAAAGGCTACAGAAGCGTTTTTGTCGTATGGAATGCCAAAAGATTTACTGACAAAGAAACTGATGAAGAACATCAATGCAAAATAAATAATTAAAGGTATTGCGATTTTTACGACATCCAATGGCAACTCAACTATTTTATCCCCTTTTAAACTAAACATCAATATGATAGTAAAGAGTAAAGCATACAAAGTAATCGGCGATATTTTGGGAACGAATTTTCGGTTATACCATTCTATTCCTTTTCGTTTTACTAGAAAATAGCGTGTCAGAAATCCTGATAAAAACGGAATGCCTAAATAGATTAAAACACTTTTGGTTACATCCATTATCGACACATTTACATCATAATTGGCCAATCCGAGTTTAGCGGGTAAAACATTGATAAACAGCCAAAAGAAAAAAGTATAAGTCAATATTTGAAACACACTGTTCAAAGCCACCAATAAGGCAGTATATTCTCTGTTTGCTTTAGCTAAATCACTCCAAACGATAACCATGGCAATACACCTTGCTAGACCAATCAAGATAAGTCCAGTCATATATTCGGGCTCGTTTCGCATAAATAGGACGGCTAAACCAAACATCAATATTGTTCCAATCACCCAATTTAATAAAAGAGATATTCCGATTACTTTTTTGTCTTTCAATGCTTTTGGCAAGAGTGAATAATCCACTTTTGCTAAAGGCGGATACATCATTAAAATTAAACCCATCGCCAGTGGAATATTGGTTGTGCCTACAGACAAACCGTCCATTACATTAGAAATGTTTGGAAATAAATAGCCTAAACCAATGCCAATAAGCATTGCAAGGAAAATCCAAAGCGTTAAATAACGATCGAGAAATTTTAGTTTTATCATGAGATTTTTCCGATTACTTAGCTAACTTTAATATCCTATATGCTCCACGCGCTACGATTACGAAGACAACTCCTCCAATTATTAGGTCTGGATAGCTGGATTTGAGTAAATAGACCATAATTCCCGCTATGATAACCCCCGAATTGATAATCACATCATTTGATGTAAAAATCATCGAAGCCTGCATGTGGGCTTCCTTGCTTGTACTTTTTTGCAAGAGATAGAGACAAATTACATTGGCAATTAAAGCTAGGGATGAAACAATAATCATTGTTTTGAAATCAGGTGTCGCTTCTACTCCAATAAAACGTCTGATAACTTCAACAAAACCGATAACAGCGAGCAGGATTTGAAAATAACCAGCAAATTTGGCAATGTTGTTTTTGAATGCTAGACTTCCACCAACGGCAAATAATGCCAAAGCATAAACAATACTATCCGCAAGCATATCCAAGCTATCAGCTATCAATCCCATAGAACCCGAAAAAAGCCCATACAGCATTTCAATTCCAAAGAACGAGAAATTGATGATTAATACCGTCCAAAGTAATTTTTTTTGCATTTTGTCTTCTTCTTCAATATTGTCTTCGCTTTTTTCGGTAGAAATCAATGTTGTACTTAGATTTAGGTGTTCCAAAGCCTTTAAAATATGCTCCGCATTTCCAAAATGATAAACATTCAGCTTTCTGTTTGGTATATCAAATTCCAATAATTTTATATTATCGAAGTTTTGCAATTTCATACGAATGAGTTGCTCCTCACTTGGGCAATCCATTTTCGTAATTCTGAATTCCGTTTTGCTAATCATAAACATTGTTTTTTAACAGCATCCACCACCTGGTGTACAAGAAGCATTTTGATTTACAGATAATTCGGATAAATTCTTCTTTACTTTCTCGGACGGAATTCCACACGCATCTTGTGCTAAACAAGCAGTTGTTTTGTTTTGCAAAATGAAATTTGTTCCGTCAAAAGCCAAATCGTACTTTCCTATGGTTTCCCCCTGATATTCTACTTCAATTTCTGCATCTTCAATGCCTAATTTTTCTTCGGAAAGTTTAATGATGTTTAAAAGTTTTGCAGGTTTTAAACGATGTTCAAAATCATCGGCATTCCATAATTGAAAATTTACGGTTTTTTCTGTACGAATTACTCCACCACAATCAATGAAGTTTTTTGTAATCATTCCGACTTCGGTTACGTGAAAATGTTCAGGTACAAAAGTTCCGTTTTCTAATTTGAAGGACACATTTTCTATGGTAGGCAAAAGTGCCTTAACTTGTGATAATTTCATTTTGTATAATTAATTTGTTAACAACAACTTTGATTTTTTAAATTGAGTTTTGCAGAAATATTCTCGAAATAATTTATCAATTGCCCAATCATATTTTCATCAATACAATAGCAAATCGTATTGCCTTCAATTGTTCCCTTAATTAACCCAGCGTTTTTAAGTTCTTTCAAATGTCTTGAAACAGTCGGTTGTGCAAGAGGAAGTACATCAACAATATCTCCACAGATACAAGTGTCCACAGATAGTAAATATTCTATAATTGCTACTCGTGCAGGATGTGCCAATGCTTTAAATACTTGAGAAGTTTGATATTGCTCTTCGGTAAAATCTTGCGGTTTTGTTTGTTTCATTTTAATTTAACTATTTCTATATTGCAATATTACGATAAAGAATCTAATATTAAATAAAAACTTGGATTAAAAATGATTTAACACCACATTACACACTCAACTTTAAGCTTTTAGAAACTTTAAAAACATACTCTCCAACTCTTTTTAGGGCGTCATAAACATTGTTATAAATTACAACACCCCTCATATTTAATTCATCATCATTAAAAAGAGAGTCATAATGTTCGCGTTCAATCACATCGGCTTTATGTGATAAATTTCGGTCTGCAAATATGGCTTTATCCAGTGTGACTTTAGCTACATGTTTTTCTAGGTTGTTCAACATCACTACAAAGCAGTCATCGAGGAGGGCAAACATTTCTGTTAAATGTTCTCTTTGTACAGGAGTAAACCATATTTTCTCTTCAGCTTTTCGCTCTAAATCTTTAGAAATTTGATAAAAAACATCTCCAATTCTTTCCAAATCACTTACAATTCTATTCATTCCTCGGATTCTAGCAGTAATTTCTGACGTCGTATCACCTTCCGAGATTTTATTTAAATAATTGGCTACCTCAACTTCCATTCGATCAGTAACCTCCTCATAATAAGCGATATTTTGAATAAGTTCTACTTGTTTTTTAGAGTTTTTCTCAAATAAAAGAAGTTTTGCCATTTTAGACATTCGATGAGTTACCTCTCCAAATTTAACAATTTCCTTTTTTACTTCTAAAAGAGATAGGCTTGGC
>DATGSA010000177.1:0-2725 GCA_035303085.1 Flavobacteriaceae bacterium | reverse complement strand
GAAAGACCATTTAGAAAGCCACACCATACAATTTCGGACGTAGCACTTGTGGGAGGAGGTGGATATCCTCAACCAGGAGAGATTTCTTTAGCACATAATGGAGTTTTGTTTTTAGACGAACTCCCTGAGTATAAACGTTCGGTTTTAGAAGTAATGCGACAACCGATTGAAGATAGAACAGTGACCATCTCTAGAGCGAAGTTTACAGTGGAATATCCTGCTAGTTTTATGCTTGTTGCTGCAATGAATCCATGTCCGTGTGGGTTTTATAATCATCCTGAAAAGGAGTGCGTATGTGCGCCAGGTATCGTGCAAAATTATTTAAATAAAATTAGTGGTCCTTTGTTGGATAGAATCGACCTTCACGTTGAAGTGACACCAGTGAGCTTTAATGAATTAGCCTATCATCAACCTGAAGAAGGGAGCAAAGATATTCGCGAACGGGTTGTTCAAGCGCGTTTGAAACAAGAAGAACGGTTTAAAGATGCAGAAGATATTCACTCTAACTCGCAAATGACGAGTAAGCAATTGAGAAAATATTGTCAAATTGATGAAGCTTGTCATGCAATTCTAAAACAGGCAATGGATAAATTGGGCTTGTCTGCACGTGCGTATGATCGAATTTTAAAAGTAGCCAGAACAATTGCCGACCTAGATGGTAAAGAGGAAATTTCAACCATTCACATTTCAGAAGCTATTCAGTTTAGAAGCTTAGACAGGGATGATTGGGCAAAATAAAGGCTTTCTTTTTTAAAATTTTGAATATGATTACTTAATTAATTTTCAATGAGAGAAACGTATAAACAAAGAAATAGTTAACTTCGTTTCTAATGGATACGAAAGCATATTGGGTTAATCGAAAAGAGATTGATAAGAAGAAATGGGATGATTTGGTTTTGAAAACTGAAGGGGCATCCATTTACGTTCTTTCTTTTTATCTTGATGCAGTGGCAGAGGATTGGGAAGCATATATTGCTGAAGATTTTTCTTTTGCTGTGCCTGTCGCTGTAGTTCGAAAAGGTGGGTTGAAAAGGGTGTACCCCGCTTTGTTTCAAAGGTATATAGACGTTATTGGAGATGTTTCAAAACTTGACTTACACCAATTTGAACACGAGATTTTAAAACGTTATAAAAAAGGAAGTTTAAATTCAAAAACACCTTTAATGGCATCGCTTTCTGGAGATGAATTTATTTATCAAGCTGTAGAAAAGGAGGATTTTAAGTTAAAAACACAAGCCAAACGAATGCTTCAACGCTTTTCAAAAGCAGCATATACAATTCGGGAGGAGAATGTAAATACGGAGGAATTATCTCAATTTATTGCTATAGAGCTATCAAAAAAACTACCGATTTATGCTACAAAATCCGTTTTATTTTTATTTGATTTGATAAAAAAAGCAGAGGAAAATGGACAACTGTACAAAATTGGTCTTTTTCATAAAGAAGAATTAAAAGGAGGATTAATTGGCTTGAAATTTAATAACCGATTACTTTATTTGAAAGGCACTTCTACAGAAGAATCTCAAAAAGAAGGAGCTATGTATGCTTTGATGAATCATTTTATTCATCACGGTTTTGCCCACAACTGTGCGATTGACTTTGGCGGTTCGCGCGTTGAAGGCATACGTTTTTTCTTTACCCGATTTAATGGAAAAGATCAGATTTATTACCATTATGCATGGGATAATTCCCCATGGTATTATAAATTACTGTTCGCCATCCGAGATTGGATAAAGAAGTAGTTTTTTACCTATGTAAAAGATTTTGGAAATCGCTCAGAAACTATCTGAGTCCGTTGCGGATTAACTGGACAAACTCTTTTCGTGTACTATCATTTTTTAGGAAAATACCCGTAAATGCTGATGTAGTGGTAAACGAATTCTGTTTTTCAACTCCTCGCATTTGCATACACATGTGACTACATTCAATTACCACTGCGACACCCTTAGGTTCGAGCGTTCTTTGAATACAATCTCTGATTTGCAAGGTAAGTCGTTCTTGCACTTGTAAACGACGGGCAAAAGCGTCAACAATTCTTGGTATTTTACTCAATCCAACAATTTTTCCATTTGGGATATATGCAATATGTGCTTTTCCAAAAAACGGAAGCATGTGGTGCTCACACTGAGAATATACATCAATATCCTTTACAATTACCATCTCGGAATAATCTTCATGAAAAATAGCACTTTTCATAATTTCATCAGGATTTTGAGTGTATCCTTGTGTTAAGAATTGTTGTGCTTTGGCTACACGCTCAGGAGTTTTTAATAAACCCTCACGCGTTGGGTCTTCACCTAAGTTTGTTAACACATCCTTATAAATTTTTGTAAGGTTTTGGGTTACCTTTTCATCGTATTTAAAATTGTCTTCCATTGATTATTATTTTTAAAGTAGGTGAAAAATTCAGCACATTTCCTCCCGACTTTTTATAAATATAAGGTAATATTTACATATAAACATTTATTCGATTAAAATTGCTTACCACACGAAAATATCGTCAAGCATCCGACCTGCATTACTTCGACCTCCACGACCTGACAGTACATTATTCACAAATTCGAAGAGCTCTTGACTGGAGTTGTAACTCGATCGACCTCTGCCTTTGGGCATCAATTCTTTAAAATTTTTATTGGATAATGGCTTAACTGATTTTGCAAAATAAACCACCCCACCATCTTCAATTGCTAAGCCAAGAATGACTCCAGGCAAACCATTGAAGGAT
>DATGSA010000176.1:0-2945 GCA_035303085.1 Flavobacteriaceae bacterium | reverse complement strand
CAAAAACTTTAAATTGGCGGCTATTCCGCTGTTTTCTGTCAACTGCGTTTGAATATAATTCTGTCCTAAAAAATTAGCTCCAATAATATAAGTAGGCGTGAAAACATCCGTATTATCCGATTCTATATTTCTGCTGAGTTGCTCAATTAACCCTTGGTAGGCTGTGTCTTTATATACCTTCATCAATTTTCTATTTATAATTTTCGTTTAACCGTTCTTGAATACCCGATACGCGGGTTACGGTTTTTTGAATTCCCTTTGTGATTACGTTTTCCGGACTGTATATTTTGACCTGTTCTTTTCCTCTGGTTATTCCGGTGTAGATCAATTCGCGCGTCAAAATTCTACTGTCTTCTTGCGTGGGCAGAAAAAGATAAACGTACTTAAATTCAGACCCTTGCGATTTGTGAATGGTCATCGCAAAAACTGTTTCCACTTCATTCATCAATCCCACCGAAAAGGATTTAATTTCATCGCCAATTCTAAAATGAGCTTTTAATTCGCCATTATCCTCTTTACGAACCATCCCGGTATCGCCATTATAAAGCCCCAATTCTCGATTATTTCGCGTAATCATAATCGGTCGATTGTGATAAAACTTTTTATACTCGGGATTAATTTGAAGTTGTTTCTCAATCTGTTCATTCAATCGCTTCACCCCGTGATCACCTCTTTTAGTGGCGCACAAAACCCGAACATCATTAAATTTATCCAACGCTTTTTCAATATCATCTTCTTCGATGAATGCCTGATATTTCCGAGTGATTTCTTGTAAGTCAGAATTTTCCTTTTCATCCGATTTAAACTCTTCTTGAAGTTGAACTTTCTCCCCATTTGCTTCATAAAAACTCTTTACAATGGAAGTTTCCCCTTGTAAAACAGCCTGACTGATTTGCCCGATTTCAGATTTTTCTGAAAACCGAAAACTGTGCATTAATTCCGTGATATTATCCCCTAATTCGCAAGTCGCTTTTGGAGGTGAATTTTTATCCGACAAATAAAATTCCGTTGGAAGAATTGCGTTAAAACAAGCTACAAAATCACGACTAAAAATATTCAGCGCATTTTTTATAGGATTTTCCGGTTTTACACTTTCGCATAAATCTTTAAACATAGATCCGGCGCCCACCGAGGGCAATTGATTTTGATCGCCCAAAAGGATTAAACGTGTTTTTTCAGGATCAATAGCTTCCAAAAGCTTGGCGAAAAGCGGCACATCTATCATCGAAGCTTCGTCAATAATCACAACATCATAATTCAATGGATTTTCGCTGTTCTTTTTAAAATGATGCATCCTGGGATATTTCACCTTGAGCAATCGGTGAATAGTGGTTGCTTTGGGCAAAGCAAAATCGCCTTTAAGATTCTTTTTTAAATGTTCATCCCTACTATTCAAGGACTCTTCCATTCGTTTCGCCGCTTTTCCCGTTGGCGCGGCCAATGCAATTTTCAAATCGTTCTCCGCTAAATGATTCAGCATAGAAAGTAATTTGGCAACGGTTGTGGTTTTCCCGGTTCCGGGACCTCCGGTGATGATCGAAAATTGATTAAGAAACGCATTAATGGCGGCTACAAATTGAAGTTTTTCGTTTTCAGCGTTGATGAAATCCTCTAAAAAATCCTTTTCACCATAAACTTTTGAACGGCGATTTTCCGCTTGTTCTTGGCTAACCCTGTTGAACTCCCCTATCCTCTTTAAAACCTTAGATTCGTATTGAAAATATTTATAGATGTAGAAATTGTTTTTATAAAGGATAAAAGGACGGATGATTTCTGGGTCTTTTGTGAGTAGGGGTGAAGCTTGAATATCCGCTTCCCGCAGTTTTTTAGACGCCTCCTCCTTTGGATCTTTCACTTCTAAAGGCAAGGAAAAACAAATACTGCCTTCTTTTAAATCTTGAAAGGTTTTCTCGACAAACAGTTTTAATTGTTCATCTCGTTTTGTCCAGTAGTTTGAAAATGCGGCGAGGGAAACTGATTCTGATAGGTTCATAAAAATAAGTAATATAAAATCTTAGGGTAATAATTCCGAGACAAATCTCAATAATTAATCCTACTTATCTTCCTTCAAAACAAAACTCAAAGGTAGATATAACTGTTTAAGTGAACAGTTTTAAGTGATCATAACGATTTACACCTCAGAAACATGGAGTTTCTCGAAACGATAAACTGTCCGCACGTGATAAAAGGGAACAAAAAGAACCACGAAGAATAAATCTTGCGGAAATCACTGTCCATTCTCCATGTTCTCTTAGGTGCTGTTATAGCCTGGTTTTAACTATAAACTGAATAAAGTGAAGCCCCAAAAACAAGCGCAATAAAAATGTATATTACTGCTATGATTGCCATCCACAGTAACCCTGCTTTTGCCCAGTTAGCTTTGCTCGTATTTGTATTATTACCAAAGGCCCAAACAAACAGCATTACTAAGTTTACAATTGGAATTGAGACAATTAAAAAGGTTAAAACCCATTCTCCTACTTTTACAGGTACTTGATTCGTTGAATTTTCCATATTTAAAAATATAATTTTTCCTACTCATAAGGCTTTTCAGAATACGCCCCGTTTATTAAAGTGGTTTCTGGCTTCCACTATTAAATTTAAAGGTTATGTTGTAGAACGTTGTGGAATCATTAATTCTCCATACTTCCTCTCGATAGAGCCATAGGTTTTTATTGCTCCAATATTCATAGCGACACATCTTGCCAGTTCCAAGCCCTGTACAGCGGAGCTCTTGACCTTTTCCAGAAACACGAACCAATTCAGGTAGCCTTGGAGGTACTTGGTTGAAACGCCATAAAACTGCTTGATCCATCTCTCGTAACGGTTGTCCAGGGAATTGACGTGCTGTACGTGATAACACCTATCCTTTACGTGTTGACGCGCGGCCACAAAGGTATGGTGCTCGAGCTTCTCGTTCCTTGCCCATTTGATAATTGAAGGAT
>DATGSA010000175.1:0-9391 GCA_035303085.1 Flavobacteriaceae bacterium | reverse complement strand
ATCCAATTCCGCTTTAGAGCGAATTTCTCCGGCAAGGATTACTTGTCCGCTGGTTACTAAAGTCTCACAAGCTACTTTTGAGTTGTTGTCGTAGGCTAAAAAATTATCAACTATGGCATCACTGATTTGATCAGCGATTTTATCGGGATGTCCTTCTGAAACACTTTCAGAGGTAAATAAATATGACATTTTAAAATATTTTCAAGGGAAAATAGGGCTGAAAAGCAGTGCCAGAAAAGCGGTACTGGTTTAGCATTTTTTACGGGTTGCAATCAGTCAAATTTTTCCCAAATTCAAGCGCAAAGATAGAAAAATTATTTGATATAAGACCCTGTTGTGCGCTGAAAACAATTTTATGGGATTGGTTTAAGCAAAGCAAAGATAAGAACTTACTGTATTTAAAGAGAAGCATGAAGAATAGCTTTCTCAACTTCCACAGCTTATGGAAATCCATTATCTTTCAACAAAAATTAACAGATGAAAGTAAGTTTAGACAGAGTAGAAAAAGATTATCATTTTGAAGCCAAAGGAGCTTCCGGAGTTGCGATAAATATAGACACCACTTTAGACGGTCCGTCTAAAGGCGCCAGTCCGATGGAGTTGATCTTAATGGGAATCGCCAGTTGTAATGCCGTGGACGTGGTGAATGTTTTGAAGAAGCAAAAACAAGACATCACCGGTTATAAAATGGAAATAGCCGGAGAGCGAAAAGAAGTGAAACAAGCCAAACCTTTTACCGGAGCACACGTCAATATTTATTTAGAAGGCGACATCGACCCGAAAAAAGCACTACGCGCTGTAAATCTGAGTTTTGATAAATACTGCTCGGTTTCCATCACACTGGGAGATCAAGTGAAGATTACACATACCGTTTTTGTGAATGGGGAAGAGGTGGAGTCGTAAAATAATAGTGAACGCTTAGTAGGTTGGTTTTTCTAAGAAATAACTGAATTTGATGGAAACACTTCTTAACGAGAAGTAGATGGAATTTGGATTATTTTGGGATATTGACAATTAAACGGTTATGTTTGTGGGGTTACAATTAGTTGTGTCCTATTAAAATAACAGAAAATGCAGAAGCAACCAAAAGGAAAATTTATAGTTAACTTAGTCGGGAATGGAAAAAGCTATTTTCTTTGGAATGGGACAGAATCATATTATAAGAAATTGCGCAGTGCCTATTCTGAAATATTGAAGAGTGAAGGATCTGAACATTTATTTTTTAGTTTTTTTACTTTGTGTGCATCAACTTTAGAATATTCATTGAATTTTATTATTGCGGATTTTTGTGTGTCAAAGTATGGACCAAAAAATTACAAGGATTATTCAGAAGGGTATATGGGACTTCCTTTTAGGAAAAAGCTTTTAATGATTCCTTTAATCATTTCAAATGGACAATATGAAATTGATAATACCCATAGTTCATTCAAGCAGTTGGAAGAAATGATTACTTTAAGAAATAGGATATTGCATAATAAAGACTTTCTCAAAGAGTTTGATTTTCCTAAGTTAAATTCAGAGATTGTTGATGGTGGAATTATTGTTCCACTTAAAGAAGCTGAGATTGATTTTGAATTTGAAATTTCAACAAATCACATAGACAAACTGACAAGAGAGAAATGCTTAAAGTTTGGTGATGCTTTGGGCGATTTCAAGAAATATATAATGACACCTTCATTAAACAATGAATTAGGCGAGAATTCAATGATAAAGAAACAAGAATATGTTGAGGAATAAGAATAACAGAATACAATAACTAAGCATTCGTCTGGTCGGTAAAGCCTGTTCTATTTGTTTTTATGGAATTAACTATTTGTCCGCTGTGACAATCTTGTTAACCGTGGCGAAAACCAGATGCTTGTCAGTCCGTCCTATGGAGGTCATTCTGTTTGTATTGGATTTTCAGAAGCGTAGAGGGAAGTGTTTACTTTCGTTTTTCGAAGTAACTATCCATTATCTAACTTTAATGAAATATTGCTCTAAAACTTTCACTACATATCAACGCCTCCCTGATTCATTCCAAAACGATTTAAGAAAACACTTCCCACTAAATAATAGATGAAAAATCGGTTTTTTAGGAATATTAACAACTAAACGTTATGTTTGTTTTATAATTAACTGCATCACCTATGAAAAGCACATTTCGAATATTCATCATAATCGTTTTAATTTCAAGTTTCTCGTATGCTCAAAACAAGGAGGTTGATGATAACATCAAATACTTTGACGAAAGCTATAATCAGATTTCAAAAACGGAATTTGACGACAAAAAAAGGGGAAACAGATTGTTAAGTATTCAAGGAGATTCTGCTCACCATAAACTGCTTTCTTTAAGAGAGTATCGAGGAGTGTTACAGAACAGAAAATATGTAGATTCACTTTTAACTTCCTCAACAAATAAAGTAATCGATTCCACCAAGCCTTTGGTCATTGTTTATTATCCGGGAAAGGATCCGTGTAATTCAAGTGGTACTGCCACCAGAAAAACAAAAAGAAAGTGGTTCAAAAAAATGGAAAAAGGTATTAACAAAATAGCAGCGTCTAATATTATTTACGTTTACAAAACTAAAGACGGTTTGTATGGTAAAAATGACGGATTTAAAGAGTGGATAAAAGATCCTGAACAAACTATTGAAAACCTATTTTTTAAACGACATTATCCTTGTAGTAGTTTTGTAGTCATCGCTGAAAACAATGAGTTTATAACTTATTTTGGGGAATTCGCTAAAGAATTTGTTTGGAAAGCTGTCGAGATGCTTACGGATGAATAAAATTTGTGTTACAATAGCTAGGTAATCATCTGGTCGGTATGGATTTACGGATTAGCTCTTTATTACGGAAATCCAATCTGGCGCGTGCGGGATTGATTATTTGGTCGCCGTAGCGGTCTTGTTCGCCGTGGTGTAAATTGGATGTTTGTCGGTTCAGCCTAATTAGTTATGCTTTAGATAAAAAATCAGTAATTAAAAACATCTTGAAATAAAGTGATTAAATTTGGAGATGTAGTCTTTTGTTACGGCTAAAAAAGTCGTGATGCTTTGGTGGAGATAAAACCACTCAACAAAAAGATATTCAGAAAGCAAAAAAGATTTGAAACAGCTATGCGAGATTTTGTGTTTTGACGGTTATCATTTTTTTAAATCAAAAATAATTTTTCCAAGTTCCATTATCTATCGTATTATTGCAATTAAACAATGAATGAGATAATCAATAACTTGAAAAATATGTACACAAATCAACAAAAAGAAATTGCCTTATTCGGAAAAGTCTTTGGACATCCGGCAAGAGTGGCCATTTTACAACAACTGTTTGAAATAGATGCTTGTTATTGCGGTGATTTATCAGAGGAGATTGGACTTGCCCAACCTACGATTTCCCAACATTTAAAAGAATTAAAATCAATAGGACTCATCAAAGGAACTGTGGAAGGAGTCAAGGTTTGCTACTGTATAGATCACGAAAACTGGACTAAAATGAAAGAGGTGATGCACTTGTTTTTTGATCAAAATATTCCTGCAGCGGATTGTTGCTAATTTTTTCTCCAATCAATTGTTTAATCGCTATAGACAAATATAGTTATCAGCAATCAAAAACAACCTACACAATTTAGAGAAAATCGTTTTCCAATTACCCATAGGATTGACTTTGATTTCGTTTTTTATGGTCAAAACTCAAACCGATGATTTAGGTAAATAAATTGGTAATCCACTTGAGAAACAGAAAACATAATTAATCCACTGAAAAAAGAATCTTATTGCGTTTGAAGTGACTGACGAAACTACGGAAAACTACTAAGAAAATGAAATCAATAAAATCAACGCTATTTAAAGAAATCGAACAAGTAGTTAAAAGGTTTAATCCAGAAACTATTCCTTTGGAACGCAAAGGAGATTTACAACCGCTAATCGATTATATTCAGTCAAAAGTTTCAAGTAATCAAGAAACCCGCATCAAATTCATCTGTACTCATAATTCAAGAAGAAGTCATTTTGCACAGGTTTGGGCACAGACGTTGGCTTATTATTTCAAGGTGAAAAATGTGTTTTGCTATTCAGGTGGCACGGAGGTAACCGCTCTTTTTCCAATGGTTGCACAAACGTTGGTACATTCAGGTTTTAAAATAAAAATTATTTCACAAAACCGAAACCCTGTTTACAGCATAAAATATGCTGACAATGAGCATCCTATAATCGGATTTTCCAAAAGAATGGACAATGACTTTAATCCAAAATCTGAATTCGCGGCAATATTGACTTGTGATACGGCAAATGAAGCGTGTCCTTTGGTTGCCGGTGCAGAAAAACGCATTCCGATAACTTTTAAAGACCCCAAAATATATGACAATACCCCGCGACAAGCGGAAGAATATAATAAGAGAAGTTTGGAAATCGCTACCGAACTGTATTACATTTTTTCACAAATAAATTCATAAACAATGGCTTCAAATAAAAAAATGAGTTTCCTCAATAGATATTTAACGCTCTGGATATTTAGCGCTATGCTTTTAGGTGTTGGGATTGGATATTTTTTCCCGTCTTTTCCGAGTATAATCGATTCTTTTAGTCGAGGAACTACCAACATTCCTATAGCGATAGGATTGATATTAATGATGTATCCGCCATTGGCCAAAGTGAATTATGCGCTTTTGCCTAAAGTTTTTAGAAACACAAAAATCCTTTCCATTTCACTGTTGCTCAACTGGATAATTGCTCCTATTTTGATGTTTGTTTTAGCGATTATATTTTTACGGGATTATCCGGAATATATGGTCGGTGTTATTTTAATCGGATTGGCGCGTTGTATCGCAATGGTTTTGGTTTGGAATGATTTGGCAGAAGGCGACAGCGAATACGGAGCAGGTTTGGTTGCTTTAAACAGTATTTTTCAAGTTTTTGCCTATAGTTTTTATGCGTGGATTTTTATAACTGTTCTTCCCCCATATTTTGGGTTTGAAGGAGCCATTGTAGATATTTCAATTGGGACGGTCGCAAAAAGTGTAGCTGTTTATTTAGGACTGCCATTTTTAATGGGGATTTTGAGTAGAGTCATTTTGGTGAAGCTAAAAGGAGAAAAATGGTATAAGGAAAAATTTATTCCTACTATTTCACCATTGACGTTAATCGCATTATTGTTTACCATTGTGATTATGTTTTCGCTCAAAGGTGAATTAATTGTGGAAATTCCAATGGATGTCGTCATTATTGCCGTTCCGCTTATAATTTACTTTACCTCGATGTTTATCATCAGCTTTTTCTTCACCAAAGCAATGGGAGCCTCTTATAAGGAAAATGCAGCGGTTTCATTTACCGCCGCAGGAAATAACTTTGAATTGGCCATCGCAGTCGCCATAGCGGTTTTTGGACTAAACTCGGGACAGGCTTTTGCAGGAGTAATTGGTCCACTGGTTGAAGTTCCGGTACTCATCTTTTTAGTGCGAGTTGCTTTTTGGCTAAAGAAAAAATATTATACCAATGAAAAAATATGATGTCATAATAATTGGGGGCGGGCAAGCAGGGCTGTCGATAGCCTATTTTTTAAGAAGGAGTTCGCTGTCCTATTTAATATTGGATAATCAAGAAAAATGCGGTGGTTCTTGGAATCAGACTTGGGATAGTTTACAACTATTTACGCCACCGGAGTACAGTTCATTATCGGGTTGGCCTATGCCCAAAAGCGAAGAGGAATATCCGATGAAAGATGAATTCTTAAGCTATTTGTCGGCTTATGAAAAACGATATGATTTTCCCATCCGCAGAAAAAGCAAGGTTCTGCAAGTTGAAAAAGAAGCGGATTGGTTTAAAATTAAGACCAATCGAGATATTCTATTCGCTAAAACAGTGGTAAGCGCAACGGGAACAGCGGCAAATCCCTTTGTACCTCATTATCCTAAACGAGCTGTTTTTTCTGGAATACAAATCCATTCCGTGGATTATAGGAATGCCGATGAATTTAAAAACAAAAACGTACTCATTGTTGGTGGCGGCAATTCGGGAGCGCAAATTTTAGCCGAAGTTTCCAAAGTAGCAAATACAAAATGGGTGACTTTGGAAGATCCCAATTTTTTGCCGGATTATATTGATGGTCGCTATCTCTTCAATCAAGCTACACAAAAGTATTTGGGGAAAACTAACAAGAATACAGACGATAACCTCCGCGCTTCATTGTCCAGCATTGTTATGGTGGATAGCGTAAAAAAGGCAAGGGAAAGAAATGTATTGAATGCAGTGATGCCTTTTAAGGAGTTTTATGAAAACGGAGCTGTTTGGAAAAATGGCACTAAAGAAGCTTTTGATGTTGTTATTTGGTGTACTGGTTTTCGGGCAAATTTAAAACATTTAGCTCCGTTAGGTGTCATTGAAAACGGACGAATTAAAACCGAACACACCCGTTCTGTAAAAGAACCAAATCTCTGGCTTGTAGGTTATGGGAACTGGACAGGATTTGCCTCTGCAACGATATATGGGGTAGGAAAAACGGCGCGACAAACCGTCAAAGAAATAAGGGCTGAATTAAATGGGTAAAGCAAATTGAATTAGTTTTCCCAAAAATCAATATGCACTACCAAAATATATTTGGAGATGGGGGAGTTTTCGGTGTTGTCAAACTTACATATATTTACAAAAAACAATCTTGTATTTTGCATTAAATTACTGCAATTTACCTAATTAAAACTTAGTTTTCTTTTTTTATGTTACTTATTTCAACAACAGATCTCATAATTTTGATTGTAAGCGGTGTAATTGGAGGTGCTTTAGGACCGATACTTGTAAAGAAACTAAAAAAGATATCTCATAGTGAAAAATGAGTGATTCCCGACCTTGTGTGTTATCCTATGTTTGCAAACAAGGTTTTGGAAATGACATAGAAAAACAACGTGTGGTAGGAATAGATGTTTTTTTCAATCACTGAAAATAAGCAAGTTGAAAACTCTTCAAGGGTTTCAAACCCCTTGAAGAGTTCTCTATGGAAATACATCAATAATTAAACAGTCTCAATAAAATACAGAGCAAACTTCCTATTCCAAAACAGCAAGAACCTTACCTGCTTGACAATCAAACAAGTTTGATTATCAAGCTGTCCTTTCCTTGAAAAGGAAAGGAGCTTTGTTTGCTGATTTATAGACTATTAATAGTAAAGGACAAGCTCCTTTCCAAGAAAATCAAAATAAATTAAACATAATAAAATGAAGAGTTTATCCCTGATTTCCAGCTATTTAAAACTCACAAGCAAGCTCCCCTCCTTAAAAAAGGAGGGGACGAAATAAATAAACCGCAGGTTTAGTTATTTCCGGGGTGGTTGTAACTGTAATGTTGCTTTCTTGAAACAGTCATAATCAAGGAGTAGAGCAAACTTCCTATTCCAAAACAGCAGGAACCTTACCTGCTTGGCAATTCAAACAAGTTTGATTATCAAGCTGTCCTTTCCTTGAAAAGGAAAGGAGCTTTTGTTTGTTGATTTATAGAAACTTAATAGTAAAAAACAAACTTCTTTCTAAGAAAATCAAAAAAACAATCATAATAGAAAGAATAGTTTACCCTTGATTTCCAGCTATTTAAAACCCATAAACAAGCTCCCCACCTTAAAAAAGGAGGGGATAAAATAGATAAACCGAAGGTTTAACTATTTTCGGGGTGGTTGTAACTATTAATTGACTTTTTAGGTGATAAATTTGTGATTGCGAACAAGGTTTTTCAAGGTGGTAATAAAACGTAAATCACTAATAATGTTAGGGATATGTGAGTTTGTCAATGGTGACTCGATTCCTCATTTTTCAAAGCGATAACCATTTCCGTTTATCAAAAAGAGCAAGTGGGCGAAGTTGCGATCTGCGAGGGCGCGATCTGCGAGTGGGCGAAGGGGCGATCTGCGAGGGCGCGATCTGCGAGTGAGCGAGGAAACGATCTGCGAGGGGGCGATCTGCGAGTGGGCGAAGGGGCGATCTTGCGAATCAGCGAATCAGCGAATTTGCGTATTCGCGAATTGTCAAGTGAACCATTTCCAACCTTTTATTAACTCACTACCTGCTGCTTACACAACCGTATAAAATCCATCAGATTGGTATCGGTGATTTCTTTGAAGGCGGCGGAAAAGCTTTTGCCACTGCCAAATCCAAATTCTTCTGCCAAGGCATCGAAATTGAGCTCTTGCAGTTTTGGATCTTGTTCTATTTCGGTGACGGCATAATCTATGCGCAGTTTTTTGAGGTAAAACTTAAACCCGCCTTTGTGTTCGTTGAGCACTTGTGAGAGGGTGGTCCGGTTGGTCGAAAGGTCATGGGCGAGGTCTCGGAGGGTGATTTTTTGTAAAAACCCTTTATCCGCTTCAAATTTTGCGAGTTTTTCAAGCAGGATTTCCTCGGTGCTCAAAATTTTGGGGGCTATTATTTTATCCTCTGCAACAGGTTTATTTACAGGCTGTTCGGAAATATTGGAAATTTGCTCTTTAGGTTTCTTATTCCCATAAACCAACCCTATGATAACTAACACCACAAGTACCCCGCTCACTCCGTAAAGCCCTTTTCTCCATAGTTGGTTGTTCTTGATTTCCTTTTCCAGTTGCGCTTTGGAGGCTTCCAGTTTTTTGGCATTCATATTTTTATGCAAATAAGCGGTGAGGTCTTTGTTTTGGGTCTGAAGCAGATGAGAAATGTCCAATAATGTGCTGGTATAGGCCAACTGTTTTTCCGTGTCCTCTTCCTCTTTATAGTAGTCCACGAGATAAGTATAAGCCTCGCTCAGTTCAGCATTGATAAAATCTTTGTTTTGATAGAGCGAATCCACCTTCTCAAAATAACCGAGAGCCTGTTCTTTTTTATCGGTTTTCCAAGCGTTTTTTCCAAGGTACAGATAGGTCAAGTGTTCGTTGGCAAAATCATTGTTTTTCTTGATCTGCGGCAAGGCTGCCCGCAATAAGCTGTCCGATGAGCTATATTCTTGCAAAGTGTAATGATACATGCCGTCCAAGAGAGAGAAATAAGCTGTTTCTAAGGGTTGGTGGTGAGTTTTTAGTTCTTGAATACCCTTATACCCGTCTTTTATGATGACCTGAAGGGTATCGTACTTTTGAAGATGATAAGCGGATTTACTTAAACCGAATAAGTTATTAATATAACTTCTTTTATCGTTATAAGAGCGATCTGATTTTTCTTTATAATATGTTGTTGTTTCTGTGAAAAATTTATAAGCTTTTGGATATTCCTCTAAGTGGTAATATATTGAACCTATAGAATTCTTAACACTATTTAAACTGTATAAATCATTTGTAGCTTTGAGAAAATTTTCAGCTTCTAACCCATATTTCAAGGCATTCTTATAATTTTTCGCAACGTATTCTACATAACTTTTGTAATCATAAGCAACTCCCAAAACTTTTTTATCGTTGAGATGATGAG
>DATGSA010000174.1:0-4180 GCA_035303085.1 Flavobacteriaceae bacterium | reverse complement strand
ATCTTCGGAAGAACCTACATAGTATTTGTCGGAGATTTCAGAATAAAGGATGTAGAGATAAAACATTACTTTATTATTTAAATCTTGAAATAAAAAAAAGGGCTACAATTCTGTAACCCTCTAATCCTTTTAGCTCCTCAGGCTGGACTCGAACCAGCGACAACCTGATTAACAGTCAGGTGCTCTAACCAACTGAGCTACTGAGGAATTTATTTTGCACTAATTATCTCAATGCGGTTGCAAATATAACTCATTTTTTCAAATGCCAAAACTTTTTTTTCATTTTGTACGATTTTATTGTTTTCACCTATTTATTATAACCAAAACAAGACTGATAATCAAGTAATTAAACAGGTAAAGTTTAGTGAAATAATTTTTTATGCTATCGGTTCTATAATTCCGATACTGTTCAGAAGTGCAATTTCAATCCAACCAGTCGTATATATCTCATATTTGACATAAAAGAATCCAAAGTTAACTTGGCAATTGAATTGATTTCTTAAATTTGTCTCACAATTTATAGCAAACAACTTATGAGTACTGATAATTTTCAATCTCCGGATTACTACAATCTGGATGCTTTGTTAAGCGACGAACATAAAATGGTGCGTGATGCTACGCGCGACTGGGTAAAACGAGAAGTTTCTCCCATCATCGAAGATGCAGCTCAAAAAGCAGATTTCCCTAAACAACTCATCGGTGGGTTGGCTGAAATCGGTGCTTTTGGTCCGTATATTCCCACTAAATATGGTGGTGCAGGTTTAGATCAAATTTCTTACGGCCTGATTATGCAGGAAATTGAACGCGGAGACAGCGGCGTTCGATCTACAGCTTCCGTACAATCTTCTTTAGTGATGTATCCAATTCACGAATTGGGAACAGAAGAACAACGCAAAAAATATCTACCGAAATTAGCTTCTGGAGAATGGATTGGCTGTTTTGGTTTGACCGAACCCGATCACGGTTCTGATCCCGGTAGCATGGTTACGCATTATGAAGACAAGGGCGACCACTTTTTATTGAACGGAGCCAAGATGTGGATTTCAAGCTCCCCTTTCGCCGATGTAGCTGTCGTTTGGGCGAAAAACGAAAAAGGTCGAATCAACGGATTGATTGTCGAACGCGGAATGGAAGGTTTTACTACTCCGGAAACCCATAACAAATGGTCTTTACGAGCTTCGAATACGGGAGAATTGATTTTCAACGATGTGAAAGTTCCCAAAGAAAATCTTCTTCCGGGGAAAGATGGATTAGGCGCGCCATTAATGTGTTTGGACTCGGCGCGATACGGAATTGCTTGGGGTGCTATCGGAGTGGCCATGGACTGTTACGACACGGCTTTAAGATATTCCAAAGAACGCACGCAATTCGGTAAACCCATCGCTTCTTTCCAACTTCAGCAGAAAAAATTGGCAGAAATGATTACGGAAATCACCAAAGCACAATTTTTGACTTTCCGACTTGGACAACTGCGCAATGATGATAAAGCCAGTGCGGCTCAAATCTCTATGGCAAAACGAAACAATGTTGCCATGGCTAAAAAAATTGCCAGCGATGCTCGACAAATGTTAGGCGGAATGGGAATCACCGGAGAATACAGCATTATGCGACATATGATGAACCTGGAGAGTGTGATTACCTATGAAGGTACACACGACATTCATCTATTAATCACCGGATTAGACGTTACCGGAATCCCAGCTTTTAAATAAGTCCAATAGGATTTCAAATCAATAATTATATATATTAAACCGAAAAATGACCTTTTAAATCAGGTTGTTTTTCGGCTTTTTTATTTCGGGGGATTTTATGGGTATCCGTTGGAGTTATTTTGACGTTGCTGTTATCGAAAATTTCTCGGGTGATTTGAAATGTAATGAGTTTCAAAATGTGCGGCATCAACCCCTCAAAGGGTTTGGAACCCTTGAGGGGGTTTTGAGGTTCTCGGTCTTTTCTTAAGGGAAAAATGTTATCCCTGATCTTGTCGATAAAAAGCATAGACTTAATGGACTTATGCCTTAATGTTTAAACCATCTGCGACAAAAATAGCGAATAAACTCTTCAAGGGCTTGAAGCCGCTTGAAGAGTTGGCTTTATGCTCAACCTCTAAAATCCCAATACTTACGGCATCAACCCCTCAAGGGGTTTGGAACCCTTGAGGGGGTTTTTGAGGCCCTCAGTTTTTCTTTAAGGAAAAATATTATCCTTCATCTTTCCTATAAATAGCATAGCCTTAATGAAAACCTTCATGAACTTAATGCCTTAATGTTTTTACCAACTGTGATAGGAATATTATAGCGAATAACCTCTTCAAAACCTTGGAGCTCTCTGAGGTATTGGCTTTATTCTCAATCCGACCTCACCCTGAAAGCTCTATAAAATTCGATTCACCAACATTTCCAGATCAATCAGCAAAATACTAAACACGCCCAAAACCAAAATCAATCGCAGTAATAAATGCAGGAGTCGATAGTGTAATTGCGATTTGGATTGCCATATTAAAATCAGAAAAACAAAAAGCAGCGAAAAACTCAAAATAAAATAATAGTACATATATCCGACATCCATCTTTTTAAACAGTAAAAAATAGGTCGGTACCAAGGTTAGTAAAAAGGCAATTGTAATGGCAAGCTTGGTTATTCGATTTCCATAAACCACTGGAAGCGTTCGGTAATTCTGCGCAAAATCGCCTTTGAGGTTTTCTAAATCCTTCACCAACTCCCGTATAAACAAAATTAAGAACAAAAATGTAGCGTGTACGAAAATGACCAAGTCGAAGTTTTTGTAATAAATAAAAATTCCGAAGAAAGGAATAATGGCGAGCAAGGCTGCTGTGATGTTTCCGAGTAAGGGGATTTTTTTGAGCTTATGCGAATAAAACCACAAAAAGAAAATATAAACCGAAAAGAAAGCGACTGCTCTAAAGGAAACTGCACTCGCCAAAATAACGGCCAAGAAATTCAGGATAAAATAAGTGGTGAGTTTGGTTTTCTGACTGACATAGCTATCCAACATGGTTTTATGCGGACGATTGATCAAATCCTTTTCCGCGTCATAAAAATTATTGATAATATAACCGGAAGCGATTGACAAGGCGGAGGCCAATACAATCAGAAATAAATAAGGATCAAACAAAACCTGATAAACACGCCTTTCCGGGGCAAAAATATAAATAGAAGCTAAATATTGTGCCAAGACGATGACAAGGATATTGTAACCTCTCACCACCGAAAACAAACTCATTAGTTTAAGTAGAAAGAGCTTTTGTTTTCTTGATAACATCTGGGAATAATAAGGTTTAGAAATTATAAACCACTTCCAGTTTATAATCTTTCAAAGCGCGTTTTGCCTTTTCAAGGTCTTGCGTAAACCCTAAGATATATCCGCCTCCGCCGGAACCGCAGAGTTTTAAGTAGTAGGCATTACTCTCGATTCCTTTTTGCCAAAGCTTATGAAACTGCTTGGGAATCATCGGTTTAAAGTTATTCAAAACCACATGAGAGAGCTCTTTGAGATTTCCAAACAAAGATTTCACATCTCCTTTCAAAAAATCGTCTACACAAGCATCGGTGTGTTTGACAAATTTATCTTTCAACATATTTCGGAAACCTTCGTTTTTCAAATTGTCCAGAAACAAATTGACTAACGGCGCAGTTTCTCCTACGCTTCCACTGTCTAAAAGAAAAACAGCTCCTTTCCCGGTTTCAGACTGCAAAGGAATACCGGCCATTTCGATATTCTCTTTCGAATTGATCAAAATCGGTAAACTCAAATAACTGTTAAGCGGATCTAAACCGGAAGATTGCCCGTGGAAAAAAGATTCCATTTCGCCAAAAATAGTTTTAAGTTTTACCAGCTTGTCACGGGTAAGGTTTTCTAAAACCGTGATTTTATTTTGCGCATATTTGTCATAAACCGCTGCAACTAAAGCTCCACTGCTCCCAATTCCATATCCTTGTGGAATACTGCTGTCGAAGTAAAGTCCTTTTTTGATATCGGCATAAAACGAGGTCAAATCAAAACAAACCTCCGCGATGTTTTCACTTTCTAAAGCGGATAAATAATCTGCGAATCGCTTAAGACTCGCATTTGATTTCTGATGTTCTTCCGACAATTCGGAATCGATTTGAAGTGCTCCGTTATAGGAGTTAAACGGAATTGATAAACCTTTGGAATTTTT
>DATGSA010000173.1:0-9933 GCA_035303085.1 Flavobacteriaceae bacterium | reverse complement strand
ATTTTTTAATATTAACAATCGCCCTTTCTACTTTGCGTATTAAAGGATATTTCAATTCTTATTCTATCTTACAGTTACTTATAGCTTCATTTTCTTGAATGTTTTTCGTTGTTAATTGTTTCTTCAAATTACCGCCAACATGATTATTAACGCACCTCCATTCAAATCATTGCGCATATATCGCCTATGGACGTCACGTTATTTATCTTTTGAGTTCTCAAATATAAACGATTCATATAAGTTATCCAAAGGGCTTGTTAATGATTTGTTGTTCACACTCAAAACTTTTGTATAAATCTCGGTTGTTTTAATATTTGAATGTCCCAGTGCGGCT
Organism: Flavobacteriaceae bacterium; assembly: GCA_035303085.1. Classification (GTDB taxonomy): domain Bacteria; phylum Bacteroidota; class Bacteroidia; order Flavobacteriales; family Flavobacteriaceae; genus JAJYSO01. The sequence continues at coordinate 9,599 of DATGSA010000173.1, read as the reverse complement.
TGTATATAGCGAATATTAATTCCTTTTTGCATCAAATGGGTAGCGAAGCTGTGTCTCAGCGTATGTGGGGTGCTCCAAGGGTTGCTTCCGGTCTCTTTTACAGCTTTTCGATAAATGCTTTGAATACTTCTCGTCGAATATTGTCCGCCCTGTTGTCCTTCAAAAAGCCAATAACTCGGTCGATATGCTTTATAGTATTTTCTAAGAATCTTGAGAAGATAGGTGCTCAACACCGTGTGACGATCCTTTTTACCCTTGCTGTCTTTTACAAAAATATATCCATCATCACTTCGGATATCTGTAATTCTCAGGCGGGTGACTTCTCCGATTCTCAAACCGGCACTATAAATTAAATGAAGTATAGCGCGATGTTTGAGATTTTTAGGTTGGTTGATTATCGCTGCCACTTCTTCAATACTCAAAACATTGGGGAGATTCACGCTTTTCTTGGGACGATTGATGGCATAATATTCCTTCGGCTTCTTTAAGGTATGCTCATAATAACACTTGATCGCATTGATCATCGTGTTTTGTTTAGACGGACTGATTTTGTATTTCGTGATCAGATGATAAATAAAAGATTCAATTTGTTCTTTGGTCAGGGTGGCATAGTCCAAATGATCAAAATAATTGAAAAATTGTTTTAATGAATGTTGATAAGTATTGATGGTTGAGGTGCTAAACCCTTTTAAAACCATCGTTTGGTGATTGATATCTAACGCTTTTTGCATTTTCTTGCTAATGGTTACTTGGGGAATTACCGGAGTAGATTTCCAATTTTCTTCGATTAGATGTTTTCCGAATAACTCCTTAATTTTTGTGATATTTTCCTTTGTGTTGACAATACTCCACAGTTTTTGAGAAGGGTGATAGAAAGAAGTATTTAATTTTTTGAAAGCCTCTCTTTGCGTTTTCATTTGGTAAGGGATATAAAACTTAACGCGTCCTGCATTAGGTCGTGGAAGATACATCGTGATATGAGTTTGACGCTTTTTTGACATAACAAAAAGATGGACTTTGTTTAAAGATAAGCACTTATAAATAGTTTCGTTGCGTACAAACGATTATAAATGTTTCTAACCGTTAAGAACGGCTAATGAAAAAATGATTATATTTGTTAGGTAATCAATTACTTATGAAAAGGAGCTGCAAAATATGTAAGAAAAAACTGCGCGGAAGAAGTGATAAGATTTTTTGTTCGATAGGATGTAAAAACCATTATCATAAAAATATGCGGTATGCAGCAAAAAAAGCTGCTATTGAAGTGGACTCCTATCTCAAAAGAAATTACATTATTCTATTAGAAGTCCTGGGGAAAAATAAAACACAAATTAAAGTATATCGCAATGTGTTGGAAAAGAAAAAGTTTCGATATAAATACCACACACATTCCCATGTCAATTCAAAAAATAAAACCTATCGCTATGTTTATAATTTAGGATGGATGGAGTTTTCTGATGATGAGATTTTAGTGGTGAGAAGATAATTTGGTATTTCTATTCTCAATTGTCAATTAACGCTCTCTTATTATTCCTTTAGAAAGTTTTGTCTGCAAGAAGTGTAATGATTTTATACTGATAAATTTTCTAAGCTGATTTCCTGAGTGTGATATCGGGATATTATGATGTATCATTTTCTATTATACCAACTCCATACAGCAGTCGATTTGGTATTACCTAATTCTCGACAACCCAAAAACTCTTTGTCTTCTCATCAAACCTGATCAAATCCGACGGGAAGAGTTTGTGCAGCACTTTATTTTGAATCAGGTCTTTGGGGGAGCCTGCAATGATTTCGCCTTGGTTGATTAAGATCAATTCATCGCAAAGCTGTAAGGCGAGGTTGAGTTCGTGTGTAGCCAAGACCACGGCTTTTCCGGTTTCTTGGGTGAGCTTTTTAAGCAGTTTAAAAACAAAAGCTTTGTGGTATAAATCTAAATGGTTGGTGGGTTCATCTAAGATAATCATCTCCGTATCTTGTGCCAAGGCCCGAGCGATAAAGGCTTTTTGTAATTGACCATCACTCAATTCCCCACATTTCCGGTGAGCCATAGACTCGATATCGATAAGTTGGAGTGCTTTTTGAACCGCTTGTTTATCCTGCTCGCTTAGTAATCCGAGCCAGTTGGTATAAGGCTGCCTTCCGAGCGCCACCATATCATAAACCGATAAGTTTTGCGAGTAAACCGGATTAGAAAGCACCAAACTGATGTGTTCTGCAATTTTTCTCGGTGGAAGATTATGGAGCGGTTGCTGTCGAATAAAAATTTCTCCTGCGGTTTGCGGCAAATTTCCGCTGAGGGTATTTAAGAAAGTAGATTTCCCCGAGCCGTTAATACCGATTACGGCGGTGAGGGCGTTGCGGTGAATTTCTACATTAATATTGGAAGCTACCTGTTTTTGAGGATAACCAATGTCGAGGTTTTTGACGGAAAGAATCGGTTTTTCTTTATTCATAAGTTCACAACTAAAATACCAATTTCTTTTTTCGCATTAATAACCAAATCACAATCGGCGCCCCAAAAATGGAGGTGACCGCATTGATGGGTAAAGTGAGTTCACTTCCCGGCAACTGGGCAATCACATCACAAATCAGCATCAATATTGCTCCGGCAATCAACACTGCCGGCATCAAAATAAGGTGATTACTCACCGGAATAACCAACCGCACCAAATGCGGAACGGCTAATCCCACAAAAGCAATCGGTCCGGCAAAAGCGGTGATGCTTCCCGCCAATAAACTCGTGGCAACAATCACCAACAAACGATTGGTCTTGATGGAAGCGCCCATACTTTGGGCATAATTTTCTCCTAACAGCAAGGCATTTAAAGTTTTTAAACTAAACACGGCTAATATCATTCCCAACAGCCAAAACAAGCCCAGGATACTGAGTTCTTGGGTAGAGAGATTTCCCAAACTTCCAAAAGACCAAAATACATAGCGTTGTAGTTGCTCAGACGGACTAAAATAGGAAAGCACATTGACAATCGCACCGGTGAGGGCCGCAAACATAATTCCGATAATCAAGATCGCCATCGTGTTTTTCATCCGAAAAGAAGCGGCGATTACGGCCAACATCACTAAAAAACTACCGATACTGGCAGCAAAAATCACGCCCCAACTCGACAGAAAAAAAGCAGTGATACCAAACAAACTCCCGCCCATAATCACTAAAGCAACTCCCAAACTCGCCCCGCTACTCAATCCTAAAACATAAGGACCGGCCAGCGGATTTCTGAATAGGGTCTGCATCAATAGACCGCTGACCGCCAAACCCGAACCAACCAAGATGGATGTGATCGCCTTGGGAAGGCGATAATGTTTGATGATATATGCGTGAGCTTGATTTTCTGTGAGCTGTCCAAATAAACTTTTTAAGGTTTGCGAAAAAGGAATCTGCACTGATCCCAAGCTGATGTTGAGCAGGAAAAAGCACAGCAAAAATAATAAGCTGATACCAAAATAAATACGAATCTTTTTAGCACTCATTCCAACGCTTTAAAAAAGGTGTTCTCATAATCCGCGAGCAATTCCGGATGAAAAATTTTGATTAAATCTTTTAAAACTAAATCCGGTCGGTTGGGCGCCAATTCGAAATACAACACCCCGCCGGTTTCTCCTTTTGTGGCGGTGTAGCCATAGAGCTGTTTGTTTTTAAAAGCTTCAAATTCAGTATAATGCTTCGAGTCTTCCTTCATTTGCTCGAAGGAGGTAAACCCACTCGGTGCAATCCAAATTTCCGCATCTCGCGCTTTATCAAAAACCGATTCGAAAGAAAGCGAGAGGCTTCCGGTTTCGTCGGTGTTTTTATATAGATAATTTCCTCCAGCATCAGCGATAAATTGCGCCATCCAACTTTTTCCGCCCGGTAAATACCAAACATCTTGATACATCGCCCCGGATAATACCGTAGGTTTTTCTTCAACTTCCTGACTTATTAATGCTTTTGCAGACTCATAATTTTCTTTGATGGTTTCAAAATGTTTTTCCGCTTCGGCTTCTTTGTCATACATCACGCCAAAAAACTTAATCCATTCCGCTTTTCCCATCGGATTTTCTTCATTCCAATCGCCGTTAAAAATCACCGGAGTTCCCGCATTTGAGATATTTGAATAAACCTTGTTGTTCTCCTTCATCGAAAAACCGATCACGGCGTCAGGTTGTAAACTCAACAATACTTCTAAATTGATGTTTTCATTTTGATCTAAATCCGCTATTTTGTCTTCTTCAATTCTTTGCCGTGTTTTCGGAGAAGAAATATAATCTAAATCCGGAAATCCAACCAAGGTGTTTTCCACCTCTAAACTTTCCAAAGAAGGAATATGCGTGGTAGAAGTGACGACAATTTTTTCAATGGGAATATTTACCCGTTCATCATAATCAATGTCTTTCGGTGGTTTTTCTCCCGAACGCGTCAAAAGATAAGTATAGGTTTTGTCCGATTCCGGAAAGGGATTGCTGACTTTTAGGATTTTGTGAGTCCCATAATCTACAGCGGAAAAACCCTTGGCAAATTCAACTTGTAGTGTATCGCCTTTTGGGGAAGAAGCGGAATTGGGTGGTTTGCTTTTATTTTCCTCTTTACAAGAAATCAAAAAGATCAAGAGCAGAAAGGGAAGTATCTTTTGCATTCGCTTTGTTTTTGACAAAAGTACGGGAAAGTTACAGAATTGAGGAAATAGAAAAGGATACTTTATTTTCTATGGCGGGAATTGATTGAATTCAAGGTTGAATAGGCTGAGTTTCTATAAGATTTCCCCGCTTTAAATCCTTGCGAAAACAATGTGCATCTTGTTATTTAAAAACATTTTTCAGTTCTAAGGAACCATTTTGAGAAGGATGTCTATATTTTACTGAGATGTTTTTCCTTCCTCACCTTTTAGAGTTGGGGAAAAGGAAGGAGAAAATCAAAAGTAGATTGCTTTAATTTGATTTTAAATGAGGAGTACTTGGTTTTTATATTTTTTCGAGGTTTTTAAAAAGTAATGAATCAAATGCTTCAAATGTCGATACAATTTAACCACGGCGGAGTTCACGAAGGAGAATGAAAAACGCAGAGAAAGTAGATTAAAACATTAAGGCATTAAGTTCATTAAGGCTGAGTTTCTTTTTCTCGTTATTCTTCAAGCCCTGAAAAGAGCGTTATAACTCAGGGATGGGCAGCGGCCATTCTCTAAAAACGCCTCCTGATTAAAAGCGCTGAAAGCGCGCAATAACTTGAGAAGTGCTTTGTAATATGATTTTTTCAATAAAGAAAAAACTCTCCAGACAAACCATTCGTTTTATGAACAAAAATAACATCGATTTAAACTTTTAAAATTCACAGCTTTATGCGCTTTAAAATTTTAATTATTTGTATTTTCGCGAGGGATATAGAAAACATCTTGAATTTTTAAAGAAAACTTGATAGGAGTTGAAGATTGTGAAGAAGGGGAATGGAGTAATAAGTAGAATAATTGTTTTTTTGGTTTTGGGCGGATTTGTTTTAAACCTGTCTGCACAGGTTCCGAATACCGAGGAGAAAAACAATGCTTTTGTTGAAGATTTTTATAAAAGTTTTAGTGGTAAAATAGGAGAGGAGCCCATCAGCATAGATTTGCATTTTGTCAATGGGAAACTATCCGGAAAATATAATACGCGCGACCGATCAATTCCGCTTGAAGTGGTCAGTTCTCCCAATAAAAGAGAAAAGCCTTGGATGCTTACAGAAAAAACAGCGGATTCATCTAAAAGTAATACTTGGAAATTTTGGATCAGCAAAGAAAAAGTCAAAGCGGTTGTTTTGGCTAAATCTGATGGCGTTAAAACTATAGTTCACCTCACAGAAGATTATCCTGCTGGCGTTTCCCCATTTGCTATGCACGATTACCGGCGAAAGATTGCGCTATATCCCGATGATTTGGAAAGTCCGTTATATAAAATCGAATTAGTTTTTCCCACTGCTAAAAATCCATCGGAAACTGACCGTTTTTTAAATCAAAAGATTAAAGAAATTATCGGTTTGGATGAAAAACTCACTTTTGATGAAGGTGTTGAGGAATTATTAAAAGACCTTGATTGGAGCTACAAAGGGGCGATTGAGGAGCAAAGCGAAGTTATGATCAATGATTGGCAGTTTTCCAAAATCATTAAAATTGATTTTAATGAAAAAGGTTATTTGCTTTTGTCAGAAAACACCCAAGAATATACCGGCGGAGCGCACGATTATCAACATAAAAATTACTATGCTTTTGATCTTCAAAACCAAAAGAAACTGCACCGTGAAAATATTACCACAATTGATACGGTTGAATTGCAGAATCTCTTGGAAAATCAATTCAGAAAGGATTTTGAGTTAAGAGCGGATGAAAATTTAGATGAAGTCTTATTTGAAAATTATTTAAAGCCCGGGGAAAATTTCCGATTTGATAAACAAGGAATTTATTTTGTTTATAATTCTTATGAGGTAGGTCCGTATTCTTTGCAGAGCTTTGAAGTTTTTATTTCTTATCAAGATTTGAAGGGAACTTTAGTTAGAGAATTTGCCAATCGAATGAATTTATCTCCTAAAAACGCGATGAATTGATGGAGATAAAGCTTGCTTAATCTTCAGATTGATTAAAAATAAGTTAACTTTAGCGATTAAGTCATGTAATTTGTAAATTCATTATGAAAGAGGAATCTCAATACACCGATCAAGGATCCGAAACGCGTTATGTACATATTAATCCTGCTCAACCGCAAAACAATACGATGGGAATAACAGGATTTATTTTAGCCTTAGTGGCCTTATTTATCGGTTGGATACCTATTTTAGGTTGGATGGTTTGGGTTTTGGGTCTGATATTTTCCATAGTTGGCCTCACCAAAGAACCCAAAGGATTTGCAATCGCGGGACTTATAATTTCTTTCTTAGGAATAATTCTACTGATTATTTTATTTATGGGAATCTTAAGTTTAGGATTTTTGAGCGGTTTGTAAATACCGGTAAATTGTCATTGCTTAAAACCTTGAATATGAGCTACAATATTCCTATATTTGCGAGCCTTTGAAATTCGAGTTATCATAAACCATTGGTTTTAATTGATTGATTTCACTTATTTATAATGATAATGTAAATTTAAGGTTGAAATCGTAAATACTTGATTTTTTGGACTTTAAAATAAAAATAATAAAACTTGTCTATGGATAAATCTCCAAAAACACTTTCTCCCGGCGCCCGTTTTCGCGATGCGATGGAGAAAGAAAAACCCTTGCAAATTGCAGGAGCTACTACAGCGAATCATGCATTACTTGCCGAACAAGCCGGATTTAATGCGATTTACCTCTCAGGTGGTGGCGTGGCTGCAGGCTCGTTGGGAATTCCGGATTTAGGAATTACCAATCTTGAAGACGTATTAATCGATATAAGACGAATTACCAGAGTAACCGATTTGCCCTTGATGGTGGATATCGACACCGGATTTGGACCTTCCGCATTCAATGTGGCCAGAACCGTAAAAGATCTGATCAGCAATGGAGCGGCGGCGTTGCATATGGAAGATCAGGTGGGAGCCAAGCGATGTGGTCATCGACCGAATAAAGAATTGGTCAGCCGAGAAGAAATGGTCAACCGACTGAAAGCAGCAGTAGATGCACGAACCGATGAGAGCTTTGTAATCGGCGCACGTACCGATGCTTTTGCAAGTGAAGGAATAGAAAAAACTTTAGAACGTGCCGTAGCTTATAAGGAAGCTGGAGCAGATTTTATTTTTGCAGAAGCTGTTCCCGACTTGACTTATTATCAGCGTTTTGTCGATGCTACCGGTATTCCTGTTTTAGCGAATATCACCGAGTTTGGTCAAATTGATTTATATACCGTCGATCAACTCAAAGATGCCGGAGTGGGATTGATTTTATATCCTTTATCGGCGTTTCGAGCGGCAAATAAAGCTGCACAAAATGTGTATGAACACATTCGCAAAGAAGGAACACAGAAAAATGTAATCGATACCATGCAGACAAGAGATGAACTCTATGAAAGTATAGGTTATTACGAATATGAAAAAAAATTAGACGAACTATTTAAACAGAATAAAAATGGCTGAGAAGAAAGGAAAATTTAAACCAAAAAAGAGTGTTGCTCTTTCGGGAGTAACCGCAGGAAACACTGCTTTAGCAACTGTAGGTGTCACCGGAAATGATTTGCATTACCGCGGATACGACATCAAGGATTTAGCAGCAAAAACTGAATTTGAAGAAGTAGCTTACTTGTTGATTCATGGCAAGTTGCCGACCAAAGCAGAATTGAAGAATTACAAAACTAAATTGAAATCCTACCGTGGATTGCCACAGCATTTAAAAGATGTGCTCAAGCAAATTCCCGCGGCTGCACATCCGATGGATGTTTTGCGTACAAGTACTTCAGTGTTGGGAACTTTGTTGCCGGAAGGAAAAGATCAGAATAAACCCCAAGCACAAGATATTGCGGACAGGTTATTGGCTTCGTTTTCTTCTGCATTGTTGTATTGGTATCATTATACGCACAACGGAAAAGAAATCGATGTTGAAACTGATGATGACAGCTTAGGCGGACATTTCTTGCATTTGTTGCACGGTGAAAAACCATCTGATGATTGGGTGAAAGCTATGCACATTTCGCTAAATCTTTATGCAGAACACGAATTTAATGCTTCCACGTTTACCAGCAGAGTGATTGCCGGAACAGGAGCGGATATGTATTCGTGCTTAACCGGTGCTATTGGTGCATTACGCGGTCCTAAACACGGGGGAGCCAATGAAGTTGCTTTTGAAATTCAAAGTAGATATGGCTCTGTTGAAGAAGCTGAAGAGGATATTAAGGAGCGTATGGCGCGAAAAGAAATCATTATCGGATTCGGACACCCCGTCTATACGATTGGTGATCCGCGAAATGAAATCATAAAAAAAGTGGCGAAGGATTTATCTAAAGAAGCCGGAGATATGCGGCTATTTAATATAGCTGAACGTATCGAAAGCGTGATGTGGGAACAGAAAAAAATGTTTCCTAACTTAGACTGGTTTTCCGCGGTCTCCTACAATAAAATGGGTGTACCGACTTCCATGTTTACCCCTTTATTTGTGATTTCAAGAATAACAGGTTGGGCTGCACACGTGATGGAACAAAGAGAAGACGGGAAAATTATTCGACCAAATGCAAACTATGTAGGTCCGGATAATAAGAAGTTTGTACCGATTGAAAAAAGAAAATAATCAATTAAAATTTTAAAAATTACATAAAAATATGTCAGAAAACATATCTAATAAAAGACCAGAATTTGATCAAGTAATCCAGGATATCGCTGATTATGCTTTAGATTATGAAGTGAAAAGTGATTTAGCATGGAAAACTGCACATTACAATCTTTTAGATACCATTGGCTGTGGATTGGAAGCATTGACTTACCCAGCTTGTACAAAAATGTTAGGTCCTGTCGTAAAAGGAACAATTGTTCCTCACGGCGCTAAAGTTTTTGGAACACAATTCCAATTAGATCCGATTGAAGCGGCAAGAGATATCGGAACGCTGGTGCGTTGGTTGGACTTTAACGACACTTGGTTAGCTGCAGAATGGGGTCACCCTTCTGATAACTTAGGAGCTG
>DATGSA010000172.1:0-5667 GCA_035303085.1 Flavobacteriaceae bacterium | reverse complement strand
AACAAGGGAACATCCCAGAACAGAATTGTTATACAATATAGGCGGGGAAAGGTTTAATAATTTTTCGAAATATTGGTAATCCGCGTTTAAAACTTCTCCCGCTTGTGTTGTTTTGCTGTCCATTTCATTTAAATAATCATCCACCCCATAAATTTGAAAATCTTTACAAAATAATCCAAGATCATTTGCTCTCCCTAAACTACTGACAATCCGTTCTGAACCAATATAATAATGTTTGGTATAGGTGGTCAAATTCATTCTTGGGGTCAAGTCAGTTCCCGGTTTCAGCGGTAGTGTTTTCACCGTCAACAACCCACTGGGGTAAATAAAACGCTCCAAACGGTCTGAAAAACCGGCTTGATTGGCGCTGTAAAAGGCGTCTAACCTTCCGGGGACATACCGCACTATGCGCTCGCCGTCGGCGTCGTAGGTGTAGTTGGATATCTCCGGCATTTTCGGGTTATTATCCGGCATTAAATCCACAGCCCGCAAACGGTCTTCCTCGTCCCAACGGTAATGGCGTAAAGTCATTTCTTCTTCCACCAATTGGTTATCGGGATCTTTTATTTTTTGTTTGATCGTCGTCATATTACCATCGGCATCGTAGTTCACTTCTTTAACCTTTGTCTGTATCTCATTGGGATCATTTACTCCAAGCGGCGTTTCAATAATCTTTCGTGGAGCGTGAGGCTGCACATAACTGTAATCGCCTGAAGACATCCCGGCAGTGCCGTAATCTTCATAATTGAGAACATAACTGGTTTTGTTTACCCGTTGTAGTTGGGAAGGAGCGGACAGATTAGAAACTTCCGCCTGCTGATGATTTTGATATTTTCTTGTGATATTATGTTGTTCGTCATATTGCATTCCAAGACTGTATTGCTGCCTTAATAAGGCATGTTGTTCAGTAGGGAAATCATTAGGTCCCACATAAAAACCTCCCGATTCTTTCAATCGATTAAAATCATCATAAGTAAATTCATACTTCATCGGTCCGGCTAATCCACCTGCTTCCGGAGTGCCCAGTAAATTATTGTTGTCTAAAGTAGCGATTTCTTTGATATTACTCAAGGGATCATAGGTATATTTTTTATAAATATCTCCATCGGCCGGAAAAGAATTGGTTAAAATCTTTAATCTTTGGCGATTGTCATATTTATACTGTATTTTGGTATCGTTGCCATATACTACCGTCCTGCGTTGACCATATTCATCATAAGTTAGATTGCTGATCAAGTCCCACAAATTCATATCGGAAGTTACCGCCCTGACTTGCCCGGCTTTGTCATAGTGATAACTCACCTCTTCATTATCGGGATAAGTAATGGTTTTAATCCGGTTCCACGAGTCGTATTCCCATTGGGTTTCGAACCAATAAGCGGTACGTCCCGCCACGGCCACTGCGCGGATATTGGTCTCCACATTGCCCATATCGTCATATTCAAAATATTGCAATCCGGTGGCGTCCTTTTGCAATCTCAGTCGCCCGGTTTGATTTTTATCTTCATCGGCTGTGGTTCCATATTCATATACCACATTGTTTTCCGGATGATTGGGATAGATAATATGGGTCAATCGATCGTAGTGATACTTGTATTCAATACTCCCATTGTTGCCCGGTTGCATTAAGTTGGCGGTTTGTTTTTTAATCAAATGACCGGCTTTGTCATAGGTGAATTCAGTCAACCCACGGTCGGGACTTTTTTCTGCTGTGCGTCTCCCGGCTAAGTCGTATTCATATTTTGTTTGATAGCCATTGGTATTGGTCACTTTAATCAGCTCTCCCACCGTGTTATAATCAAATTCTGTGGTGATCTGGTCGTTTTGAACCGTTTTTCGCTGTTGTCCGCGGATATCGGTATAAGTTTTTAAGGTTTGTCCTTCCTCATTAGTGGTCTCACTCACGGCGCGGTTGCCTTCAATGGAATATTCGATGTCGGTAGAATTATTTTCTCCCGGTTGGGTGATTTTTGTCGGACGGTTTTTTGCATCGTATTTCTTTATTAAAGGTGGTGCTGAAAAATCGCTCGGATTCATATATGACAATGCCGTTGTACTCAAAGCATTGTTTGCGTTATTTTGCAGTTGTGGCAGATAGGTTTTAACAGCTCTTCCTAACACATCTTTCTCTTCAAAACCACTGACCAACCATTTGAGTTGAGAACCACCGACATAATGCGTTTTTTTGAGTTGGATGGGTTGACCCAAACCATCGACGATACTGATGGTCACCAATTCGCCATCCGCGGCGCCTTTGGTGTGGTGCGTGACGGCGTGGTGTTGGTAGTTATCAGAAGTTTTTCGTGACATTTGTTAAATATAAACAAAGTTATTTGGTTTGGGGAAAAAATTGATGTTGTTGTTTTCTTTTGAGAAGTGAGCAAGCTTTTAAAAAGACCTTGGTACAAGGAACGCGAAAGGATCCTCCCGAGGCGGACACGTTCGCGCACCAGCGGGGGGCAACAAAAAAAGGAAAGGATCAATTACGGACAAACAGAAGTTAAGTGGATTGTCATTCTTTGCGATATAGAACCGGTATTTCGAACTCAATTGGTATAACAGAAAAAGCAAATCTAACGGATTTTCGTGAATGTTCTATCTGCGACAATCTGCAGGATCCGTGTCATCTGCGTTCGGTTTTTTATTCTCATCGCTTGCTGAGGTTGATTTTCTGAAAAGATAAAACAAGCTCACAAAAGAATGTTTTTTTAGTAGTTCAAGAAGATATCACCGCTTATCATATCAGTTAAATTAATATTATATTACAGCGATTAAAGTTAATTACTCAAAATAATGACAATAATCATACTTGACAATATATAATCCCTATATTTTCGCATATTAATATCGCCCAAATGGGATTCGAAAAAAATCAAAAACAAACAATATAAACTATGCAAACACCATTTTTAAATTCAATCAAAAATTCAATTAAACACTGGTACATTCCCCTTTTAGTCGGAATCTTATTTATCATTATCAGTATTGTCGTATTCTCCTCTCCCGCAGGATCATTACTCGCCCTATCACTTTTATTTGCCCTCTCCTTTTTATTTGGAGGACTATCAGAGATTAAATTTCGATTATCAACCGCAAACGATTAAATAATTGGGGCTGGTCGCTGGCTTTCGGAATAATTACGTTTATTCTGGGAATTTCACTGGTCTTGTATCCCGACCTTTCCTTAAGGATATTAATTCTCTATATCAGTTTACTTATTCTTTTTAGATCTATCTCTTCCATCAGTTTTGCTTTGGATGTCAAAAAATACGGTAGCAAAAACTGGGGGTGGTTATTAACCTTTGGGATTTTAGGAGCCATCGCTTCTTTTATTCTACTCTGGAATCCCGGTTTGACAGGATTATTCTTAATAATATTAATAGGTATGAACTTCATTTTCGCCGGACTATTTAGCATCACCTTATCTTTTCAATTGAGAAAACTTCATAAAGCTTCCAAGAAAATTTCTGATGAATTGAGAGAGCGCTACGATCAGGTTATCGAAGATATTCGTATAGAACAAGAAGAGCAATGATAAAGATTAGTTATTTACTTATTACCGCAATACTTCTTTTTAGTTGTAAGGAAAACAACAATAAAACCACTTCGTCAACCGAAGAAACCGCTGTCCAATTGTTTTATAACGGCGATATCATAACCATGCAGTCTAAAAGTCCTGAATATGTGGAAGCAGTGGTTGAGCAAGATGGTGAAATTGTCTTCCTCGGAAGTAAAAAAGATGCCGAAGAACAATTTGTTAATGCTAAAATGATTGATCTCGAAGGAAAAACACTCCTACCCGGATTTATTGATCCACACAGTCATTTTGGGATGGTTTCTAACACGATGGGACAAGTAGATTTAAATTCCCCTCCCGTGGGAGATGTCACTGATATTGCTGACATATTACAAAGATTAGAGCAGTATAAAGCCGAGAAAAATATTCCCGATGGGGAATGGATTTTTGGTTGGGGTTATGATGAGAGTCAACTCAAAGAAAAGCGTCACCTCAACAAAATGGAAATAGATGAAGTATTGCCTGACAACCCAGTCTATTTGGCGCACACCAGCGGACATATGGGCGTTGCGAATTCGATGGCATTGGAGAAAATGGAAGTGACCGCGGAAACACCAAGTCCTGAAGGAGGCACCATAGAGCGGCTTCCGGATTCACAAGAACCCTCGGGCTTGGTTCAAGAAACCGCTATGTATCCTTTTGTGGGCAATATGTTGCAAATTTTAGCCACCAAACAAGGAGAATTTTTTGACGGTACGCAGGAATATTATATCAAAAACGGGGTGACGACAGCACAAGACGGAATGACAGACCGCAATGCTATTAAATTCTTTCAATCGCAAGCAGCTGAAGGAAAATTGAAGATTGATTTAATGGCTTTGGGTGGATTTGCTGAATTAGAACAAAATATAGAAGACCCGCAGGTAGATTGGAAAAATTATAAAAATAGGTTTAAAGTGCAAGGCACCAAAATCATAGCCGATGGATCTCCACAAGGAAAGACCGCTTTTTTCACAAAACCATTTTTAACTCCCGTTCCCGGTTGTGAAGAAGATTGCAGAGGATTACCCAGTCTCTCCCAAGAAACGTTGAATAAATTATTTAAAACCGCTTATAAAAATGATGTTCAACTCTTTATCCACGGAAATGGCGATGCCACCATCGATATGATTATCGCTTCGCACGAATACGCCAGTAAGGAATTGAACCAACCCTTGGATAAGGATCGAAGAACCATTGTGATTCACTCGCAGTTTGTTCGCCCAGACCAGTTAGAAACTTATAAGGAATACAATATGGAACCATCTTTCTTTACCAACCACGCCTATTTTTGGGGTGATGTGCATGTAGAGAACTTAGGGGAGAAACGCGCACATTTCTTGAGTCCGATTGCTTCAGCCGAAAAACTTGGCTTAAAGTACACCAATCACTCCGATGATACCGTGACGCCGCTCGATCCGTTGTTTTCAGTTTGGTCTGCGGTAAATCGAGTCTCTCGTTCGGGTGCCGTTATTGGCGAAGATGAAAAAGCTACGCCTTATCAAGCCCTCAAAGCTATTACCAGTCACGCTGCCTATGAGTTTTTTGAAGAGGACAGCAAAGGTAGTTTGGCGGTAGGAAAATTAGCAGATTTCGTGATTTTAGATAAAAATCCACTCAAGGTAGAACCGATGGATATTAAAGATATTCAAGTGGAAGAAACCATAAAAGAAGGTTCTTCTATCTTTGTGCGTGAAGAGTAATTTTTAAATTGCCGGTATTACTTCAGGTGACATGCTATGGCTAACAATAAAGCTTTGTGTGAAAGATTAAAATGAAAAGCTATCAATCTGATTGCCTGATAGCAGCATTCAAATTGGGCTAAAGCCCTAAATAGCGCTGTATAATTAAGCCCGTTGGATAAATCCAACGGTAATAGACATTGTGTGATGAATATATAAAGAAAATTGGAAATGTCTTTTTATTGTGAAATTTGACCCAGATTGCTTTAATTCCAGAAGAAGCCCTCTTCTATTACAGTCTGCTTTAGCGGACTGTCAGAAACAAGTCTCAACAACTGGGCTTTAGCCCAACCTTCTATGCTGTTTTAAACTTGCCTCTTATTTGAAATGACTTGTGATTTCATTATAACTTATTCGATAAAACAAAAT
>DATGSA010000171.1:0-9782 GCA_035303085.1 Flavobacteriaceae bacterium | reverse complement strand
TGGCTGGTAGGGTTAAATAGTAAAGGGCAGATTGCTTCGCAAGAAACTTATGACTTCGAAGAGAATGATGTCTTAACTTCTCTGGTAGAAAATGAAGATGGCGGTTTACTTATTGGAGGACATGCTAAAAGTGAACGCGGTCAAACACAAAAAGCAACTGCTAAAAATGTTGATGATTATATTATCTTATTACTTGATTCTGAAAAAAATGAACGGTAGCGAACCACAGTAGGTAGAAACGGCACAGACATTCTCAAAAAGGCAATAGAAATTTATGATGGCGGTTATTTATTAACAGGAATTTCTTCAGGAAAGATTTCTCGAGATAGGAATTCGGGTTATGGACGTTTTGATTTTTGGGTGATTAAGTTGAAAGATAAGGAGAAAGAAGAAAAGGATCGTATTCCCGGTCTAAAAGCTTGGCCGAACCCCACGCAAACTTATACCAATGTTATTGTAAATCATGATTTCGAAAAAGCTACCGTATATGTGTATGATATTTTAGGCCGAGAAGTACAACGTTTTAAAGCGGATCAGCGTACAATTCCTGTAAATATGGACGCTCACGCTGAAGGAATATATATTGTTCGGGTAGAAACAGATGTGAAAACACAAAGTATTAAAATAATACGAGGACTTAAAAAAAGATGATAATTCCGCAAAATTTAAAATAAATACACTACTGAAAATGAAAATACATTGGTTTTTATACATATTATTATTATTATCTTTTACAGGTTTTAGTCAGGGAGGTTCAGGGAATGGAGGTGAGATTTCCACCAAACTACCTGATGTAATCGGTCCTTCTCCCGAAGTAACGGCATTTGCAAAATATATTGATTTCCCCGTAAGTCATGCTGCAGGAATCCCAAATATAGAAATACCTATTTATACATTAAGTGAAGGTAACCTAAAATCCCCTGTGAGTTTAAGTTATCATGCAGGTGGCATTAAAGTGTCAGAAACAGCCTCTGTGGTAGGTTTGGGTTGGTCTTTAATGGCAGGCGGTGTTGTAGGGAGAATGATAAAACATCAAGCGGATGATATTGGTTCAGTTGGATATATGAATAATGATTTTTATTCTTCAGAAGATATTCCAACTGTTGAAGGGGTGTTAGAAAACTATTTTCATGGACACGATACTGAGCCCGACATCTTCTTTTTTAATTTTATGGAATATAATGGCAAATTTCAATATGCAAAAAATGAAAATAATCCTTCTAAAAATGGATTCTTTCCTTTAACTGAAAACAATATCCAAATAGATTTCCAAACAGAAACTTCAAGTAGTAAGATTGAAAAGTTTATTTTAACTACTCCGGATGGAACAAAATATTATTTTGGAAAAAATAATAGCGGTACTGTACGTAAGGCAGTAGGAAAAACTGCAACAACCAGAACGACAGTGCTTTTGGGTGATTTACAATTTGATACTTCTCTATCACGAACAACTGCTTGGTATTTAATGGAGATAGAAAGTATAACCGGAGAAAAAATATTATTTCATTATGAAAATCATCAAAATTTAGTTAGAGAAGGAGAATTAGAAAGTCAGAAATATTTAGCTCGTGGTTTTGAAGCTCATTGCTATAGTGATAATATTATTGGGAATAGTGATTTTTATCTCTCTACCACTTTTTCAGATGTAAATTATATTGAACCCCGTATTAGTTCTATTCAGACCATTTATAATTTAGTTGAATTTGAATATGACACTCAAGGTCGGTTAGATTTTCTGGGCTCGAATCGACTGAAAAAAATTAAAATAAAAAATAACCAAACCGAAGAATTGGTAAAAGAATTCGAATTAGAACATGATTATTTCAATTCGGAAGCACCTCTACCGGGAGATCCGAATTATTTTTATTATAACTATTCTGTAGGTAATAAAGAAAGTCGATTAAAGCGTTTAAAACTTTTAAGTGTTACAGAAAAAGGATTTGATGGTGCCACATCTATCAGTCTTCCACCTTATACATTTGAATATAATAGCACAAAATTACCAAATAAATTTTCATTTGCCCAAGACCTATGGGGTTTTTATAATGGTAAAGAAGAAAATGGTTCTTTAATACCAAAAGCCGTCGTTAGTTTTAAGACCATTTCACAAAGTTCGCCTTTTCAGCCAAATGGGAAAGATGCAGATCGCAGTGTAGATACAGAAAAATCAAAAGCCGGAATTCTTACGAAAATAAATTACCCCACAGGAGGTTATACAGAATATAAATATGAAAATAATTCAGTTTCGGGTATTATAGGAACTTCTTTAAAAAGGAGAATTTTATATGGAAATCGCTTGATTCAAAAAAACAAACACTTTTATAACAGTAATAATAGTCTACATGAATTTCCCTTTACCATAGGTGAGTTTGTTGCAGGACATGTGTCTTTTAAAGTAGAAAATTGTGAATTACAAAGTATTGGATGCTTTAATCTAAAACTTTATGACTCCAATAATCAAGAGATTAATGGTTGGGCCACGGAAAATATTAAACTCAACCCAGGAGATTACATCTTAAAGGCTACTCCCTCGGGATTTGGTAATATGGAAGATTTTGATGTTTTTATTAAATGGCAAGAAGATCCTACGCCTGAGAAAATAAATGTTGGAGGGTTGAGAATAAAGGAAATAATAAAAAATGATAACCACGATGATGTGTTGAAAAAAACTTATGAATACAATCGGAAATTAACTACCGAAGAAATGGGAATAATTGCTAATTCAGGAATGACAGTATATAATAATAGTATTTCCTCCGGAATAATTGGTTGGTTTCCTCAAGTTGTTTTTAAAGACTATCAATATACACATCCAACGAATTGCAATAAAGATTTGGGGCTTTGTACAGAAACTGTGGTATTAATGACCTCGTATCCTCAAAAACCGCTATTTGAATTTTCAGGTAACAGTACTTTATATACTCAGGTAACAGAGCGGACTCACAAAATGAATTCGCAAAAAAAATATAAAACAGAATATTTTTTTGATGGTGAAGATATACAATTTCCCATTCTTGATTATTCTACTCCTATACCTTATCGTTTTCTTGATATATTTAGAGGAAATTTATTAAAAAAGAAAGAGTATAATAATCAAAATCAAAAAGTAAGAGAGGAAACTCATATATATCAAAGAGGTTTTATTAATTCGAAAGGTGGTAATGGAGTAGTTATAATCCCCAGTCGAAAACTTGGTCAAATTAATCCTTACGCCATATGTTATCCTATTCCTCTTTATGACAAATATTTTCAACAAAAGTCCTATTTACGACCAAAAAAGTCCACAACCATCCAATATTTCCCTTCAGGAGAAGTGAAAGAAAAACAAGAATTCTCTTATGGAAATTCTAACCTTGTACTACCCTCAAAAAGTCAAACCATTTATTACAAAGAAGGAAATAATGAGAAAAAAATAGAAACATTTTATAAATACCCTTTTGACTACCCTTCGAACTCTCTTATGCAAACATTGGTTAATCAAAACAGAATTGAAAAACCGATAAGAGTTCAACAAAAAAATAACAATATCTATGTAAAAACTACTAAAGCTGTTTATGGTAAAAACAATCATACAGCTATGCATACTTTGCCCATAAAAATACAAACTCACAAAGGTAGTGGTGTTTATAATTTAGAAGACCGCATAAGTTTCGATAAATATGATAGTAAAGGTAATGTTTTACAGGTTTCCAAAGGAGGATTAGGTAGTACTAAAATATCTTATATCCGGGGATATAACAGCATCCATCCTTTAGCCAAATTACAAAATATTACTTATGATAATATTCCAACTCATCTTATAAACAACATCCATTCTGCATCTCAAAATGGAAATAATAACGCTTTGAAAAATGCGCTCACAGCGCTTCGCAATCATTATAAAAATCAACCGGTGTTGGTCGAGACTTATACCTATCATCCCATTGATGGAATGACCTCTGCCACCGATCCTGCCGGAAATACGATTAATTATAAATATGATGCTTTCGGAAGACTCAAAACAATCAGAGACAATGAAAATAAAAAAATCCAAAGTTTTCAATATATTTATCAAAACGGCAATACAGAAAATTTTGTACGCACCACGAATTATCGCGATGCATACGGAAATAGTTCTTTTAAAAACACCACTTTTTTAGATGGATTGGGGCGTCCTATTCAAGAAATAGCGCATAAGCAAAGCGGAACGGGAAATGATTTAGTAACGCCTATCGAGTATGATGGTTTTGGTCGGCAAGAAAAAGAATATCTTCCCTATGACAGAGAAACTTCTTTGCTGACCATGGATTATGACGCGGTATCCAATCAAGCAGGTTTTTATGATACCTATTATTATCAAAACACAACCAATCCTTACACCAAGACACTTTTTGATAACTCACCACTTAACAGAGTTTTGAAGCAAGCGGCTCCCGGTGAAGATTGGAAAATGGGTAGTGGTCATGAAATAAAATATGACTATGATACCAATAAAAACCAAGAGGTGCGCTATTTTAAAGTTACTACTCCAAAAACCAATCCTAAACTGACACTTCATAACAGTAATGGAGGTTATTACGCTGCGGAACAATTATACAAAACCACAACCAAAGACGAAAACCATCCTGGAAATACCACCAAAGTTGGAACCATTGAAGAGTTTAAAAACAAGTTGGGACAGGTAGTTCTAAAACGACAATGGTCCAAAAAGATTTATCCTGGTTTACAAGTACCTTTAGCTTTGGATACTTATTACGTATATGACGATTATGGAAATCTCACTTTTGTTTTGTCGCCTAAGCTGTCAAAAGAAATTCTTAGTGGTAATAACTTAGTCGGTAACCATATCCAGTTAATCAAAGAACTCGGTTATAAATATAAATACGATCATCGCAATCGTATGATTCAAAAAACTTTACCGGACAAAAAAACCGAATATTTAGCTTATGATCCTGCTGATCGAGTTATAGCCGTCGGTCCGGTTAAATCTCCTTTTAAAAATGATAATGCAAAAGGAATGCTCCACACGCGGTATGATGCTTTTGATAGAATTGTGCATACGTCTTGGGCACCGGTTTCTTATTTTAATGAGTCGTCGAGAAAAAGTATAGAAAACAGTATTACCAATGTGATTTCAGAAACTCCGCTTACCAGTCATAACACCATTCAAGGTTTGCAGGTATATTATAGCAGCCAAGTAGCATCGCCATCACAGAGATATTATCTCACATCCAATTTGTATGATAAATATCCCGGCTGGATTGGCAATATTCCTTCTCAAATATTAGGACAAAGTGTATATTTTAACAACACCAGAAAACCCAAAGGCTTGGAAACTGCCATTTTTGAAAAAGCTTTGCAAAGTAGATCGATGAGTAATACCCAACAGTCCTATTTCTTATACGACAAAAAAGGGCGGATGATTAGAAATTATACACAGAACTATCTTGGTGGTTATACTCAAAATGATACAAAATACGACTTTATCGGGAAAGAATTAAAAATGGAAACCCGTCATAAGCGAACGGACAGCGATGATGAAACAAAAACCGTAGAAAATTTCACTTATACCAATGAAGATCGATTAGAAAAACATACCCATAGAATTAATTCAAAAGCAACTGAAATGCTTTCTTTTAAGGAGTATGATGCTTTGGGACGATTGATCACTAAAAAAGTGGGAGACTTAAGTGAAAACCAATTCTTACAACAGGTAGATTATAGCTATAATATAAGAGGATGGTTGACATCGATCAATAGGGTAGGTAATTTGGCAACCGGTCGGCAACCCCAGGATTTATTTGCCTTTCATATTCTTTACAATGATGTAATTGGAGCACATTCAGATGTCGAACCTTTATACAACGGCAATATCTCCCAAACCTTTTGGCGCACGGCCAGCGATAATATTCAGCGTAGTTATGGGTATGTTTACGACCCGGTTAATCGCTTGTTAGATGCGCATTACAAAATACCCAATTCATCTGTATTCGGTTCTTACAATGAACACTTGACCTACGACAATA
The DNA here is from genome assembly GCA_035303085.1 of Flavobacteriaceae bacterium. Lineage (GTDB taxonomy): Bacteria > Bacteroidota > Bacteroidia > Flavobacteriales > Flavobacteriaceae > JAJYSO01. The sequence continues at coordinate 3,777 of DATGSA010000171.1, read as the reverse complement.
ACGGAAATATTTTAACCCTAAAAAGAAACGGTTTGCAGGAAAGTGAACAGCAACTTTTTGAAATTGATGATTTGGATTATGAATACCAAGGCAACCAGCTGCTCAATGTAACAGACGCCACTGTTGCCGCGAGATTGCATCTCGTGGCTTCATGTTTAAAGTTAAAACCGTAACTTCTATGTTTGTCATATCTTTAAAAGATGAGCAGGAATTACAAGTTTCACCAATAAAGTTGACTTTGAATACGACGACTATGGCAATATGATCAAAGACCGCAATAAAAATATTGCTGAAATCACCTACAACCACCTTAATTTGCCAAAGAAAATCACTTTTGAGAATAATCAATCTATTGAGTACATTTACGGAGCAGACGGCAGTAAATTGAGAAAAACAGTGACAGAGGGTTCTAATAACAACAACACAGATTATTTAGACGGTTTTCAGTACTCTGAAAATAAGTTCAGCTTTTCACAAGATTACTACCACGCTAAATAATAAAAAATATGAAACATAAATTGTATCTTTACGACAATGAAAAGCAAATTATTATGGATTTAAAAGCGCGCAAATACAATTTTATACAGGAACTTTTTAAGGTCGATAAAGAAAAAGTTATGACTGCCTTGGAACGTGTTTTAAAACAAGAAACAGAAGAACACCTGGAAATATCAAAAGCTCATAAAAAGGAACTTGATAAGCGTTTGAAAAGCTATAAAGACAATCCCGATGATGTTCTGGACTGGAAAGAAGTAAGGCGCGATTGGTAATGGGTTACGAAATAAAGTTACTACCAATTGTTCACACCGACCTACGAGAAGCCAAGAAATGGTACAGTGATAAAAGTAAAGCATTGGGTGAAGATTTTAAAACAGAGGTCAATAAGGAAATCAATTACATAGGCAAATACCCACAACACTACCAAAAGAAGTACAAAGAACTACGTCAATCGTTGGTAATTCGTTTTCCTTACGCCATTTATTACTTATTTGATAAAGCACAAAAACGGATTTTAGTTCTTGGATTATTACACACAAGTAGAAATCCGGAGATTATTAGAAAGAGAATATCCAAATAGACTTTAAGATAAAAAAGATGCGTTTCACCCGTTGCCGAGAGATTGCATCTTATCGCTTCATCTTTAAGTTTAAACCGTAACTTCTATGTTTTTCTTATCTTTGATATGATGAGCAGAAATTACAAGTTTCACCAATAAAGTTGATTTTGAATACGATGACTATGGCAATATGACCAAAGACCGGAATAAAAACACCCTAAAAATACAAAGAAGAACTAATCAATAAAGAATTTACTCATAATGTCCTTTAACTGAGTGAACAACAACGCTATCTTCCAAGACTTGATAAATCAAACGGTGTTCACGGTTAATTCTGCGTGACCAAAGACCGGACAATGCGTATTTGAGCGCTTCGGGTTTACCTGTTCCCTGTTCCGGAGAAAGGGTGTTCAGTAAGTTCTTGTAATAAGAGGGCAAGTTTGGACACCACGGATTTATTGCCCGATTTTTTATGAAAAGAGAAGTCTTTTTGTGCTTGTTTAGTCAAGTCTAATCGGTAACTCATTCCAAATCTAAAAATTTTTTAATGTCCTTATGCTCAATGCTAATATAGTCTTCGTTTTCGTATTGCGTTTTACTTTCTTCAATTTTAGATATAAATTCGGGATTGTACTGCTTGGGTTTAGAAACTTCAAACTTGATTTTAAGCGCCTCCATAAAAGCTTTTAGAGCAGCAACTTCTTCAGCTGTTTCAGGGTGGGCAATAAAGATATCTTGCTTTTTCATAACTTACTCTTTACTAACGAAAATACACGTTTTCATCATAAAAGAATGAATTCATATTATATTTAACAAATGTGTTTCTGCGTGATCAGTCTTTATGAAATTTGAAAGGTTTTGAATTACTTAAGTTACTTGGACCCAATCTAAAATAACCTCCGCTGGCGCACGAACCTGTCCACCGTGATAGATTCTTTCGTATGCCTTGATGCAGAATCTTATAAAGAAAATCGTTATCTTTGGAGACACTAAATTAAAGAATGATGAATTTAGAAGCGCGTAAAATATCACTTGTTAAAGAGTTTTTGGATATTGAAAATGAAAATCTCATTGAAGCTATAGAAGAACTGTTACATAATAAAAAGATCGAAAATTATGAGCAGAATTTAAAGCCAATGACACTGGAACAATATAAAGCAGAAATTAAAATGGCTATAACTGATGAAGAAAATGGTCGATTGATTAAAGCGGATGATTTGAAAAAGCAAATTCAAGGATGGGATTAAAAGTATTTTGGTCTGCGTTTGCTAAACTTAAATTAGAAGAAATTTAACAATATCATAAACTTAAAGTCAGCAAGAAAGTAGCAAAGAGGATTGTAAATGGAATAATAGACCAAACTACCGATTTAAATAGAAACCCGGAAATCGGTCAAGTTGAAAATTCTTTAAAAGATAAGATCCGAGAGTTCCGTTATTTAGTTTATGCCAATTATAAGATAATCTATTATATTAATAAAAAGTCTAATACAATCGTGATTGCAAGCGTATTCGACACCAGACAGAATCCGGATAAAATTAAAAAGATTTATTAATAGAGCAGTCCCATTAGTGTGCAAACCTGTCATTAAAGAAACGCGATAAAATCGCGCATCAGCAGAAGATTCAGCATTTCGAGCTAAGCTATTCCAGTTCAGTTTGGCCCAATCTCAAAAGACAGTGAAAAGAGTAAAGCGAGATGCTGAACAAATTCCTGCTACGTCGTAATTTTTTAGAATGACAATAAGATTGTGGAATTTGCAGTTCTTGTCGTAACGTCTTTGCAGTTTATTATTCCGGTTCAGTTTGTAGCGTCACCATAGGGGAGGACACAATTCAAACCAATCAAACAAATCAACCCCAATAAAAATATCCGCGAAAAATCCGCTAAATCTGCGTTATCCGCGTTCCAAAACATAAAGTTATTCTTTCCAAAAAGTGCCTCAAACCTTATAAATAACACATTTACAACCGCTAAGACCACCGCTAATTTTTGGTCTATTTTCTTTCTTATCTTAATATATAATGTACATTTGCGACGTTAATTAAAATTAGTTTAAATAAGGATAGTGTTTTTCGATTACGCTATTTAGACTGAATAAAAATAATATACGTCGGTGAAAAAGTTAACCTTTTTTTGCAGTCTCATCTTTTGTACTGGGATTTTTTACGCACAGGAAAATGATACAGAAATTTTTGGTCAAGTCCATTCAGAAAGTGAAGGAAATATTTCCGATGCTTATTTATACCTCAAAAATCAATCAACTTATACCACAACAGATGCCGATGGTAACTACCGGTTGAAGCTCAACCCGGGAAATCATGAATTGGTGATTTCAGTTTTGGGCTATGCAGAAGTCACCCGATCGATTCAAATAAAATCCGGAGAACAAAAAGAAATCAACTTCACCTTATCGCAAGATGAAGGAATGAATTTAGAGGATGTTTTTATCAACGTCAAATCCAAATTGAGTCAAGTCAAAGAATCCTCTTTCAATGTAGTCGCTTTGGATGCAGAAAGCTTACATAACACCAGTTTGGATATCTCTGAATCGTTGGATAAAGTTTCCGGCGTTCGGGTTAGAAGAACAGGAGGAACCGGCTCGGATTACAATGTGTTGCTCAATGGATTTAGCGGAAAACACGTCAAATTTTTTATCGACGGCGTTCCGATGGAAGGGTTTAATGCCGCATTTCAACTCAACAATATTCCGGTCAATT
>DATGSA010000170.1:0-3964 GCA_035303085.1 Flavobacteriaceae bacterium | reverse complement strand
GTTATCAACGATAGGCAATAACCCTGTCAGGCTTTGGAGAAAAATATAATAAAAATGATGTAAAACATTTAAATGCAAATTTCAATTTAATTACTAACTAATCTTTATAAATTTATTATGATTACAAACACTTATCTAAAAACGAAAGAAAAATTAAACATTTTATCTGTTTCAACAACTAAGATTCTCGCCCAAATTGGAGTTTTCCTTTTAGGGTTGATTTTTACCACAGCCCTATCTGCTCAAGAAGTGTATATTGGCGGGTATGATGATGATGGTTCCTCTTTCAATATAGCTCAAATCTGGGAGGAAGATGGTACAACGCATGATCTTACCGATGGAGCTTACAGTGCTCGTGTGTATGATGTATTTGTCGATGATGGCGATGTATATGCTGCGGGATATGAGATGAACTCGGCTTCAACAGATGTTGCCAAAGTTTGGAAAAACGGGACTCCCGAGAACCTGACCGATGGTTATGATTATGCAAGAGCTAATGCTGTATTTGTGTATGATGGCGATGTTTATGCCGCAGGATATGAATCTACCGGAGCAAAATATATTGCCAAGCTATGGAAAAACGGGGAGTCACAAAACTTGTCCGATGGATTAGAAAATGCTAAAGCCGAATCCGTTTTTGTGTATGAAGGCGATGTTTATGTCGTTGGTATTACCTATGACTACAGTGTAGATGGCCACAACGAGGACAGTAAGATTAAAATTTGGAAAAACGGAACAGAACAAGATCTTACCAACGGTGTGAATTATGTTGATGTAGAATCCATATTTGTAGATAACGATGATGTATATGTGGCCGGTCGTGAATATAATGGAACAAATTATATCGCCAAACTGTGGAAAAATGGGAATGCTCAAAATTTAACCGATGGATCTTTTAACGCTTCAGCTAACTCTGTGTTTGTGTTTGATGGTGATGTTTATGTTGGAGGTCATGATAATAATTTCCCAAGACTTTGGAAAAATGGCGTAGAGATAGATATTAATTACAACACCAATCATGATGGAGGAGAAATAAACTCGGTTTATGTTTCAGGTACAGATGTGTATTTAGCCGGACTTTTAGTGGAAAGCAATTATGATAATACGGCGTCATGTTACAAAGCTACTTTTTGGAAAAATCAACAAGTAGAATTTATAAGTGCGGCTCCAAGTTGTACAGATAACACGGTAATGTATTCTGTTGTGGTAGACGATGGCCAATTAAGCGTTGAAGATTTTGACTATACAGAAAACAAAATAACACTATACCCCAACCCGGTTGAAGAGGTTTTACACATCGAAACCAAAGCCGAAAATATTCAGCAAATTGAATTGTTCTCCATTACGGGACAGCGTTTGAAAACTTGGGAAAATCAATCTGAAATTGATTTGTCATCCTTTTCGGAAGGAAATTATTTTGTAAAAATCAGTAAAACCGATAATCAGACGGTGACCAAGCAGATTATTAAAAAGTAATTCAAAGTAATTTCACCTTTTGGAATTTTCTTCCGGAAGGTGAGATTATTGTTCTGCAAAATTACAGTTGACAAGAAAAATTAATTTTTAAATAAGTATAATTCTAAAACCAATTTATTATGAAATATAATCAATCAAAATTTAAGATCATAGTGCTACTGCTTTTGGTCGGCTTTGCCTTTGCCAGTTGTAGCAGTGATGACGATAATGGAATAGAAGATGAACCGATTGTCGAACCCATTGTACTCGATTGTAGTATCATTACAGAAGAAACCCTGTGGGAAAATCGGGGAGAAGGTCTAGACTATATTCTACCTTGTCATTTGAGAATACATGCTCCTTTGACAATAGAACCCGGTGTAACAATTGCCATAGAACAAGAAGGGGGACTTGAAGTAGATGATTATGGAGATAAAACAGGATCGATTACAGCTATTGGAACACAAAATAATCCAATAGTTTTTACCGGAGCCGAGAGTGTTGCCGGAGCTTGGGATGATATTCTTATAAAATCCGGAGATATTAACAACAGGCTTGAGCATTGTATAATCGAATATGCCGGAGGAAGTGATAAACCTGCTCTGACTGTTGAAAACAATGCTAAGATAGAAGTGCAGTTTACCACAATTCGCCAAAGTAAAAGCCTTGGGGTCCTTTTAGAAAACAGTGCGAATATTGAAGGCTGGAAAGAGAATACTATCACGGAAAATCAGGGTTATCCACTGCAAATTTCCGGGACTAAAGTAGCCTTACTTGATGGTAATGCAAGTTCTTATACCGGTAATGGTGAAGATATGATTCATGTAAATTCCGGAACAAGCCATAACAGGGCATTTATAACTGATGATATCGGTGGAATAAAACATATTTGGCAAGATCCGGGCGTGCCGTTTTTTATCGATGAAGACATTATCGTCAGAAGAGATACCGATAATGAGAAACCAGGCCACTTGGTTATTGAGGAAGGCTGTGATATTATTTTTAATGAAGACTATGGTCTTGAAGTTCTACACGAAAATCCTATTTTGGAAATTTTAGGGACACCTGATAACCCTGTTAATTTTTCCGGTCTATACGGTGCCGGAAGTTGGTATGGAATTCATATAGATCAAAGTAATAGCAACCAAAATACAATTGAAAATACCAATATAGCTGATGCCGGAGAAGATGTTTGGACTTGGTTTGACCATAAAGGAGCAATATCATTAGGAACACATACCCCAAAAACTATAACATTAAATATGACTAACGTTCATATCACCAATAGTGCTGGTTGCGGGGTTGTCGAGCGAAAACTTAAAGAAAGCTCGGTAATAATTTACGATAATGTCACTTTCAATGAAAATACCGGTTACGATATTTGTGAAGAGGGCGCATAATTTAAAAAGTGTACCAAAGCCCAATAACAGTGGGTTGATCAAATCTATTTGGGCTTGTGGGACACTTTATCGATAAATGAAGATTATCAAACTAAATTTTAGCGGAAAACTAAATGAGTAAACCTTGATAAACCTGTAAAACTTACAACAATTCAAAACAAATTAAAAGTGTACTTAAATAGGTTTACCACAAACCATAATTTGGATATTTAAAAACCAATTTTAAAGGAGATTCAAAATTGAAATAATTAAGAACAATAAGAATATTGTTTTTTAATCTACTTTTTTTGTTTATGTAGCTGACAATGAGATGGTTAGGGTTGCGATCAGCGCTGTGGAATTTTAAATCTTAAAAATCGAGATGAAACTATATCTGTAGGCAGTACTTTTTTCTGTATTGATAACCAGGAAGAAAATTCAAATCATTTGTGAAGCCTTTGATAATCATAAATTGTTTGATTGAACTTAGGAAGTAAGAAAGATTCAAAGGGATAGTTATTTGTAACCGTGAGTAAATATACCACCGCGTAGTGCAATCCAAGGTTTTTGATATATTCGGAAATTTCAGTAACTAAAACAAAAACAAATTTTTATCGGTTTGCTTTTCTGGTTTAAAAATTACGCGTAATTTAGGAAACAGCATTTTTTTTGAAAAACTAAGTCAACACTCTCTTTTTAAAAAAATCTCCGGATGGCGATAGAAAACATTCCTGAAATTTATATAAAGAAACCTGAAAAAACTCCTGATTTATTCGTGTATGATTTTAAGATGAATACGAATATAGTCCGTAGTAAGGTTAATCTTAGCATGAATATGTTCAGTTTTCTGCAAGTGGGTAAAAAACAGGTTCATTTTGCTGATACTTCGGTTGCCGTCAATGCCAAACAATCTTTGTTATTGAAAAAAGGACGTTGGTTGTGGACCGAATTACTCGATGCCGATACGCGGTATTATTGTAAACTGTTGTTTTTTTCGGAACATAAACTGATTGAATTTTTAGATAAAAATCGCACGGACTGGAAACCGAATAAGGCGGAGAAATCTTATTTCATTATTGAAAATGACCCTTATATTATATCCTATTTGAATTCGTTGAATAATTTAAAAA
>DATGSA010000169.1:0-8690 GCA_035303085.1 Flavobacteriaceae bacterium | reverse complement strand
GTTTTGTTTTGCTGGAGAAAAGAAGGAAAATTGAAAAGACAACTAAAAACCCTTAAAGCAACTAATAGTGATGCATAAAAAACATAATAAAATAACTCGTTCGTGTAAACTGCCGTTCTGCGCAGGTGTAATATTTCTTATTGTGCTGTTGTTTTTTGGTGGCTCTATGTATAGCCAGCAATTGGAAACCTATATCGACGAAGCGATCAACAACAACCCTGATATTCAAGCAGTAGAAAAGCAGCATGAGATCGCTACAGAAAAAATATCGGAAGTAAATACACTTCCCAATACCGAATTTTCTGCGGGATATATGTTTGGAAAAGGAGATATGCCAACGATGTGGCAAGGTGAATTTTCTGTGATGCAAATGTTTCCTTGGTTTGGAACCATTTCCGCCCGGGAAAAATATGCCACGGCTATGGCCGATGCTGATTTGCTGGAGATTGAAATCGCCAAAAGAAAAATTACAAGGGATCTATCCCAATCCTATTATCGTTTATATGAAATAACCCAAAAACAACAAGTTCTCGACGATAATATTCAGCTTTTGCAGATGTTTGAAGAAATGGCATTGACTTCGGTCGAAGTAGGAGAGGCTTCTGCGGTTTCGGTGTTGCGTCTGCAGATGCGACAAAACGAACTCGTGGAGAAAAAATTAGTGTTGGAGCAGGATTTTGAAGCGGAAGAGGTCATTTTTAATACAATAATGAACCGAGAAGAGGTGCGGGAGATTACAATCATGGATACGCTTGAAGTATCGGAAAAAGATATCGAAATAGATTTTTCCGATTTAAGTCTCCACCCCGAATTGATGAAGTTTGAGGAATTAAACGAAGTGGTTGCCCAAGCCGATGCGGTCAACAATAAGGAGCGTTTGCCCCAACTTGGCGTGGGAATGGAGTATATGCTTTTTACCGAAATGCCCGATATGGTTATGCCGATGGTTTCGGTTTCCATTCCGATTTTTAATAATAAATACAAGTCTGTAGCTCGACAGAATAAATTGAGATATGAAGAGTTGGACATTCAGAAAGAAGCGGTTCAAAACTCGCTGATGACACAATTGCAAACTGCTGTTAAAAGTAGAAATGCAGCACGAATCCGTATAGAAACTCAGGACAAAAATTTAAAACAAGCCCAGGATGCAATCGAAATATTATTGAAGAATTATGAGACGGGCACGATTGATTTTAGAGAAGTCCTCGATGTGCAGGAATTGCAGTTGCAATTTCAGATAAATCGTGTAGAAGCCATTGGGAGTTACTTCAAGGAAAAAAGTGTCATTGATTATTATACAGAAGGGTAATAATTATTTCAAATAAATATGAACTATTAATTTAAAACAAAAACAAAATGAAAACACTAAAAACAACAATCGCAATTATGCTAATGGCCTTAATTGGCTTAACAACAATGTCTTGTAAAGACGGTGAAAAGGAAAATTCAACATCGAGTGTTAAGGTAAATTCAAATACCCAAACCAACACTGCTGAACAGATATTGACAGATTATATGAGTCTTAAGGACGCTTTAGTCGCAACCGATGAAAAAGCTGCGGCCGAAGCCGGGAAAAATCTTGAAAATACTTTACAAGATTTTAACGTAGATGGCTATACTGAGGATGAGCAAGAAGAATTAAAAGACATCATTGAAGTTGCAGCCGAACACGCAGAGCATATCAGCAGAAGTGATATTGATCATCAACGCGAGCATTTTGAAATGTTGAGCAAAGATATTACTGATATGGTTGAAATTACAGGAACGGAGAAAACACTTTATTTACAATTTTGTCCAATGTACGCTGATAATGGTGGAGTGTGGTTAAGTATGGAAGAGGAAATTAGAAACCCTTATTTCGGAGATAAAATGATGAATTGTGGAGAAGTGCAAAAAGAAATTAATTAAAAAGATGACGTAAGACTTTTTGACATAAGACCAAATACAATTCCATTTGTCTTATGTCTTAAGGTTTTGAGCCAAACTTAATATGAAGATTCTAAGAATCATAGTGTTAGTTGTATTGGTAGCCTTTGTAGGTATTCAGTTTATACCTACAGCGCGCAATCAAAGTGATCTTGTTCCAAAAACCGATTTTTTAGTGGTGAACAATACACCGGAAGATATCGGAAAATTACTGCAAGTCTCTTGTTATGACTGTCATAGTAATAACACGAATTACCCTTGGTATAACAAGGTTCAGCCTATAGCTTGGTTTTTAGAAGATCATGTAATCGAAGGAAAAAAGGAATTGAATTTCAGCGAATGGGATGAGTATTCCAATCGCCGAAAAAACAGCAAATTAAAATCCATTATCAGTCAAATAAGGGATGATGAAATGCCGCTTTTCTCTTACACTTTATTACATAGAGATGCTGTGTATTCAGATTCTGAGAAGGAGTTGGTAATGGAATATATGAGAAAAATTAAGGATAGTTTGTAATGAAGGTAAACCTGACCACGGCATCATACAGATTTTCAATTGATCCTTTGGTGCCTTATATCACTATTTTATAAATAATTAAAGTAAAGAATATATGAAAAAGATAGCAGTAATAGGATACGGAGTAATTGGAAAAAGGGTGGCGGATGCCATTAATTTACAAGATGATATGAAGCTTGTGGGAGTATGCGATATCATCAGCGATTGGCGTATTCAAAATGCGGTAAGAAAGGAATACGAAATTTATGCAGCAACTCAAGAAGCTGCCGATAACATGGAATCTGAAGGGATTTCAGTAAAAGGCGATATGCAGGAACTTTTAAAGAAGTCTGACCTCGTTGTGGATTGTACCCCTAAAAAGATTGCTGCAAAAAATGTGAAAATTTATAAAGAGCAGAACATTAAATTTATTCTACACGGAGGCGAAAATCACGAAACTACAGGTCATTCCTTTGGTGCTGAAAGCAATTATACATCGGCAATAAATCTAAATGCGACCAGGGTTGTTTCTTGTAATACCACCTCTATCTTGAGAACATTGACTGTATTAAAAAATGCCAACTTATTGGATTATGCCAGAGGAACACTTATAAGAAGAGCTACCGATCCTTGGGAAAGTCATTTAGGTGGTATAATGAATACTACGGTTCCCGAAAGAGATATTCCCAGCCATCAAGGTCCCGATGCGCAAAGTGTTGATCCTGATTTGGATGTTATCACCACCGCAATAAAGGTGCCCCAAACCATGAGCCATTTACACTACTGGAACGTAAAGTTAAAAAAGCAAGCCACGAAAGAAGAAGTGCTCGATGCTTTTAAAACCTCCAGTCGTATTAAACTAATTCAATATGATCAAGGTTTGGTTTCCAACAATACCATTAAAGAAATGTTCTTGGATATGGGTAGGCCTTGGGGCGATATGTATGAAGTTGTCCTCTGGGAAGATATGTTGAAAGTGGTAGACGACGAACTATTTTATGCCTACGTGGTCGATAACCAGGCTATTGTGATTCCTGAAACCATTGATGCCATACGCGCACTTACCGGAATCGAAACCGATCCAAACAAGTCTATCGAAAAGACCAATGAGAGTTTAGGGATTAATTAAGATAATATTAAAACTATGGAAATAGGAACAAACATTTTTTCACAATATGAAGATGTCGATTTAATTGCAATGTGTACCCATGGGCGTACAGGTTTTTTAAGCCTATTTACCAAGAGTATCGCTGAAGGTGTAACCAATCGATCTGAACTGCCAGTGATGACTATTAAATTATAAAAATGAGCAAATCAGTTTTAATAAAAAAATATTCCGGTGAATACGAAGCTTTTGATATAAACAAGCTTATCAATTCGCTTAGACGTTCAAAAGCGGACGAGGATCTTGTCCAAAGTATAGTTCTTAAAGTACAAGATGAGCTTGAGGAAGGAATGACCACTAAAAAAATTTATCGAATGGCATTCAAGATGTTGAGGTCAAAATCACGGGTAAGTGCGTCAAAGTATAAACTTAAGAAGGCGTTGATGGAGTTGGGCCCAACGGGGTTTCCATTTGAGATACTGGTAGGCAAACTACTGGCGCACGAAGGTTATTCAACACAGGTTGGGGTTATGGTTCAAGGTAATTGTGTGGAGCATGAGGTAGACGTGATAGCCCAGAAAGACCCCAAACATTATATGATTGAATGTAAATTCCACAGTCATCAGAGCAGGTTTTGCAATGTACAAACACCGCTTTATATCCAGTCCAGATTTTTGGATGTAAAAAAACAATGGGAACGCCAAAAAGGGCATGAGTCTAAACTTCATAAAGGAGGTTTATACACCAACACACGGTTTACAACAGATGCTATACAATATGGTAATTGCGTAGGATTATTATTGACAAGTTGGGATTATCCACTGGGCAACGGTTTAAAAGATAGAATAGATAAAGCTGGATTTCATCCATTGACCGCTTTGACAACGCTGACCAAAGCAGAAAAAACAAAATTGTTGGACAAAGGGATAGTCCTCTGCAAAGAGCTTTACGAAAACCCCGCGTTATTAGAACAGATAGGAATTAATAAGAAAAGACATAAAATAATTTTAGATGATTCTGAAGCACTTTGTAGAAGTACTTAAATGAAAAATAACCACAATCATAAACCAATGAAAAACTTTAAACAACTTTTATCCTCTATTGTGCAAACTCACCAGCATCTGCAGTCACGGGCGGTTAATGCCGTGAATCAGGCGTTAACAATCCGCAATTGGTTGATTGGGTATTACATTGTGGAGTTTGAGCAGAATGGGAAGGATCGGGCAAAGTATGGGGAACGATTAATGGATTCCCTTGCAGATAAGCTAAAAACGATAAAAGGAATTGATCGAAGATCGTTATTTAGATACAGGACTTTTTATTTGATGTATCCTCATATGAGATCATATTTGCTTAAAACTGATATGGTTAAAACCTTAACTCAAAATTTGAAAGGAAAAGTGGGGACACTGACCCCACTTTCTCTGGACAATGAAATTGTGGATACACCGTCCCCACAATTGAAAAGTGAACTATTGGTTCCAGCCGAAGAAATCATCACAAAACTGTCCTACTCACACATAGAAATGTTGTTGAGAATCGACGATGCGTTAAAACGCACTTTCTACGAAATTGAATGTATCAAAGGCACTTGGAGTGTACGGGAACTGAAAAGACAGATTTCCAGTCTTTATTATGAGCGCAGTGGTTTATCGGCCAAGCCTGATGAGTTGGCCAAATTAGTGCATCAAAAAACAAAACCCCAGACCCCACCGGATATCATCAAAAATATCTATGCTTTTGAATTCCTCGATTTGAAAATAAGGGATGTAATTGAGGAATCTGACTTGGAGACGGCCCTACTGAGCCATCTTCAAGAGTTTATCTTAGAATTGGGCAATGGTTTTTGTCTTGAAGCAAGGCAGAAGCGTATCCTTATCGGGGAAACCTATTATTTTATCGATTTGGTATTTTATCACCGCCTCCTCAAATGCCATGTGCTGATTGATTTAAAAATCGGAGCTTTTGAACACGGAGACATTGGTCAGCTAAATACCTACATTAATTTTTTTAAGGAAAATATTACGGAAGAAACGGATAATCTTCCTGTTGGTATTTTGTTGGTGGCAGAAAAGGACCAAGCCTTGGTGCAGTATGCTACAGCCGGAATGGATAAAAATCTTTTTGTGCAAAAGTATCTGGTAAAGTTACCCGGAAAAGAGCAACTCGAAAACTATATAAATCAAGAACTAAAAAGACTTCGATAAATTTATGGAAACTTTTAAAAATGTCTTATTACTTAACACCTAAATAAAATAACAATGGAAAATCACGACCATCACAAACATAAAGAAGAGAATCACTCCAACCATAATCACGACGATATGGATCATTCCGATCATCACAGAATGATGATTGAAGATTTTAAGCGCAGATTTTGGATATCGCTTGTTTTGACGATTCCAATTCTTGCATTATCTCCAATGATTCAAAACTTATTGGGAGTAGAATGGGTTTTTCCAGGAAGCAATTATGTGCTCTTTGGATTGTCCACCATCGTTTATTTTTATGGAGGATGGCCATTTTTAGCCGGATTAGTGGATGAGATTAAGTCCAAAGCGATAGGTATGATGACCCTGATTGCCATCGCCATTACAGCGGCTTATTTCTATAGTTCAGCGGTCGTATTTGGTTTCGAAGGACAAACCTTTTTCTGGGAACTGGCAACGCTTATCGTCGTGATGCTAATCGGTCACTGGCTTGAAATGCGTTCTATTTTAGGAGCCAGTAAAGCCCTGGAAGCCTTGGCGGCACTAATGCCCAATGAAGCAAACTTGGTGGACGGCAACGAAACAAGAAAGGTGAAAATAAGTGAGCTAAACGAAGGCGATATTATTCTGATTAGACCTGGAGAAAAAGTTCCTGCCGATGGAATAATTGTCGAAGGAGAAAGTGAATTCAACGAAAGTATGCTTACCGGTGAGAGCAGACCTGTCGGTAAAACGATTGACGAAGAAGTTATTGGAGGTGCCATAAATGGTAACGGTGTTGTAAAAGTACAGGTAAAAGGCATCGGGGAAGACGCCTATTTATCGAAAGTGATCGATATGGTGCAAACCGCCCAAAAACAAAAATCTAAATCCCAACGTTTGGCAGACGTAGCAGCAAAATGGCTGACTATAATCGCATTGGTTGTTGGGTTCGGCACCTTCTTTACTTGGTTGGCTTTGGGCGAAACGATAGCATTTGCGATGGAACGAATGGTAACCGTAATGGTGATTTCTTGTCCGCACGCGTTGGGATTGGCAGTGCCATTGGTGGCCGCGATATCGACAAGTATTTCAGCAAGAAATGGACTGTTGATTAGAAATAGAACCGCTTTTGAATCGTCTCGAAAAATATCGACCATCGTATTCGACAAAACAGGGACGCTTACTAAAGGTTCGCACGAAGTCACGCGCATGGTTTCTTTATCTTCAAAATACGATAAAACGGAAGTTTTAAAATATGCAGCTGCCGTAGAAAGTCCATCCGAACATCATATTGCCCAAGGTTTAAAGCGAAAGGCAAAAGAAGAAAAAATTGAACTCCCAGCAATAACCGACTTTACGTACAACGCAGGCGTCGGAGTTCATGGAACTGTAAATGGAAAAGAAGTACATGCCGGAGGATTTTTGCTGTTGGAACAAATGAACAAATCTGTAGATGAAGATAAGGAAGAGGGCATAGAAACCAAGATTTTTATCATTGTTGATAACGAGTTGATTGGATTTATAACGTTTGCCGATGAAATTAGAAAAAGCTCCTATGGCGCAATTAAAACGCTTCATAAAAACGATATAAAAGTATCGTTGCTCACGGGCGATAATGAGATAGTGGCCAAGGATGTAGCCGATAAACTTGGGCTTGACAATTATATGGCCGAAGTATTACCTGACCATAAACTGGACGAAATAAAGAAACTTCAGCAGAAAGGGGAGTTTGTGGCCATGGTTGGTGATGGCGTAAATGACGCTCCAGCTCTGGCACAAGCCGATGTTGGGATTGCAATTGGCTCCGGAACAGACGTTGCCGCCGAAACAGCAGATATTGTATTGATGGAAAGCAATCCTGAAGATATTGTCAATTTGATATTGTTCGGTAAGGCGACGTATCGTAAAATGCTTCAAAATTTAGGATGGGCAACAGGCTATAATGTCGTGGCTATTCCATTGGCAACAGGATTTATTCCCGGGCTAATGATTAGTCCTGCCTTTGGTGCTGCTTTGATGAGTATTAGTACGATTGTCGCCGCTGCAAACGCACAATTACTTAAGAGAAATATGAAAACCGAAAACTAAATTAAGACATCATGAAAAACATAAATCCAAATCAGAAAAACAATGTTTACACCAAGTTTATCTTGATGCTTTCTGCATCGTTTATTGCGATGTACATCACGATGTATCTAAATTCTTATGAAACTGACCATGTTTATTTCAGCCTGACAAGATTTTATATGACCTGTTTGGGAATATCTTGTATGGCGGTGATTATGTGGTTTTTTATGCGAAAGATGTATCAAAATAAGAAAAAGAATATCGCCATTTTATTGGGAAGTCTGGTCCTGTTTGTCAGTGCATTTGGACTGGTCAGGGCGCAGAGTCCTATCATAAAAGATGTCTTATGGATGAAAGCGATGATTCCGCATCACTCCATCGCTATTTTAACCAGTAAAAGAGCCGATATAAAAGATCCGGAAGTGCAAAAACTCGCCGATGATATTATCGAGGCTCAGGAAAAGGAAATTGCGGAAATGAAAAAAATGATTAAAAGATTAGAGCGTAACAAATAAAAAATATAAACAAATGAAAAAGAATGTCATTTATATAATTATAGCCTTGATTGTTGGTCTGTTAGCCGGATTTTTAATATTTGGAGGAGATTCAACCGGTGAGCTAACCAATAAAGACGAACAAGAACATAAAGAAGAAGTTGCCGATGAACAAATGTGGACCTGCTCAATGCACCCACAAATTATGCAACCCGAACCCGGAGATTGCCCTATTTGTGGAATGGACTTAATCCCAGCAGATGAAGGAGCGGAAGGCTTAACCGCTAATGAAATAAAAATGTCGAAAAACGCGATGGCATTGGCAAATATTCAAACCACAATTGTGGGCGATGCTTCGGAAACAGATGAAAATGCGATGTTGCTTTCAGGTAAAATAGTGCCCAATGAAG
>DATGSA010000168.1:0-4678 GCA_035303085.1 Flavobacteriaceae bacterium | reverse complement strand
GGTTTAGATCTCTCGGGAGTGACCTTGCAACCTCTGGCTTCTGCAAATGCTACGCTGAGTAAAGAAGAAAAAGAAGCGGGAGTTGCACTGATCGATATTGGTGGCGGAACCACAGATTTGGCCATTTTTAAAGATGGAATTATCAGACATACCGCGGTAATTCCTTTCGGTGGAAATGTTATCACCGAAGATATTAAAGAAGGTTGTTCCATTATTGAAAAACAAGCCGAATTGTTGAAGATTAAGTTTGGTTCGGCTTGGCCCGGAGAAAATAATGATAATGAAATTGTATCCATCCCGGGATTGCGCGGTAGAGAACCCAAAGAGATAACCTTGAAAAATCTCTCCCAAATTATCCATTATCGCGTGGTAGAGATTATTGAAGATGTTTTCTTAGAGATCAAAAACTACGGATATGAAGAACAAAAGAAAAAACTGATCGGAGGAATTGTAGTGACAGGTGGTGGAGCACAACTCAAACATATCAAGCAATTGATAGAATATATTACAGGAATGGATACCCGAATTGGTTATCCAAACGAATATTTGGCTGGCGACAACAGTAAAGAAATTAAAGAACCGCTGTTTGCTACAGCAGTCGGTTTAGTGCTAAACAGCTTGGAAATATTGAAAAAAGAAAAACTTGAAGCCTCTCAAGAAAAACCTGTGGTTGATGTTCCTAATACCGAAGAACAAGAAATAGATTTGAAGGAGGAGAAAGAAGTAGAAGAAAAAGAAATTGAACCGGAAGCAAAAATGGATTCCACAGCAGATTATCGCCGGAATATATTTGACAAATGGTTCGAGAAATTTAAAGAATTCCTGGACAATGCCGAATAAGGCCCGTCCTATAAAAGTAAAGAATAAAATATAGCTAATTAATCAATAAAAGTAAATTTAGAAACCCCCAAAAGTAATTTATTATGAGCGAGACAGAGATGAATATTCAGTTCGATATGCCCAAAAATCGATCCAATGTGATTAAAGTAATTGGAGTGGGAGGTGGTGGGTCTAACGCAATCAACCACATGTTCCAACAAGGAATTAACGGCGTTGATTTTGTGATTTGTAATACAGATGCACAAGCATTGGAAAATAGCCCCGTGCCTACAAAAGTTCAGTTAGGGGTTAACCTGACCGAAGGACTTGGCGCAGGAGCAAATCCCGATATTGGAGAAGATGCAGCCTTAGAAAGTTATGAAGATTTAAAAACCCTGCTTGATACCAATACCAAAATGGTGTTTATCACCGCCGGAATGGGTGGTGGTACAGGAACAGGAGCCGCACCTATCATCGCTAAACAAGCGCGTGATATGGATATCCTTACGGTGGGAATTGTAACTATCCCTTTTAAATTTGAAGGGAAAATGAGAAATGAACAAGCTCGCCGTGGGCTGGAAAAACTCCGTAAAAATGTCGATTCGCTCATCGTCATTGATAACAATAAACTGCGAGAAGTTTATGGAAATCTTGGATTTAGATCGGGTTTTTCTAAGGCTGATGAAGTCTTAGCTACCGCAGCTAAAGGAATTGCAGAAGTAATTACGCATCACTATATGCAAAACATCGACTTGCGTGATGCCAAAACCGTATTGAGCGATAGCGGCACAGCAATTATGGGATCAGCAAAAGCATCAGGAGGAAATCGAGCGCAAGAAGCTATCGTAAAAGCATTGGATTCCCCCTTGCTAAATGATAATGAAATTACGGGAGCTCAAAACGTATTGTTGCTGATTGTGTCAGGCTCTGATGAAATCACCATTGATGAAATCGGAGAGATCAACGATCATATCCAAGCTAAAGCCGGCCACGGTGCAAATATTATTATGGGAGTCGGAGAAGATGAAGAGTTAGGCGATGGAATTGCAGTTACCATTATTGCCACCGGCTTCAATGCAGATCAACAACATGAAATCATCAATACCGAAGGTAAAAAAGTTATTCATATCCTTGAAGATGAGCAAAAAGCAGTTCAAGATTTATCGCCGGATAGCTCGGCAGTTTCAGAAAATCCAACGCGTAAAGATGATAATGAAAATAAGACCGAAAAAAAGATTATCCATACACTGGATGATGAGATAGAAGAAGAGTCTTTGCAAGATGAAATGCAGCTAATTCCAACTTCTGAGATAATCAGAAACTTGGAAGTGGACTATCAAAAAGTGGAATATGATGAAAACGATTTTGTTTTTATAGCCGCTTCTGAACCTACTGAAGATGAATTTGATGATAAATCGGAAGAGACAGTTGAAAAAGATCCGACAGAACAACCTTTGTTTAAGTTTGATTTTCCTTTAGCTGAAGACGAAAAAGATGAAACTGCAAAAAACAAAGCTGAAGAAGAACCGAAAGGTAAAAATGATTCCGAAAAACAAGATCCGGTTACATTATTTCCGGGAGAATCTAAAGACAATAATGTAGTTAAATACAGTCTTGAAGATTACTTGGAAAAAGAAAAAGAACTAAATGAAGCTAAACCTGAGCCGGAAGAGGATAAGGATGAACTTAAACCTAAATTGGTCAGAAGAAGAGAAGAATTCCGAAGGGAAAGAACGGAGGAGAATCCGGATAGACCAAAGAAGGAAATAGATCCTTTAAACAGCCCGATTGCTGATCAGATAAGTGCGAGAGCAGCTGAAAGACGAGCCCGGATGAAAAGGTTCAATTATAAATTTAGAAAAAGTAGTAATATTGACGAATTTGAAAATCAACCTGCATACAAACGCGCCGGACTCGATTTGAATGAGGGAAAACCGAAGAATACAGAAAACAAAATCTCTCGGTCAAGTATAACCGAAGAAGACGGAGAAACACAAATTCGTTCTAATAATTCTTTCCTCCACGATAACGTGGACTAAATCCGAGAGGATTGCTAATCCGAGAAGCACAGCTGTTTTTTAATGAAATGGCTGTGCTTTTTTATTGTAATAAAAAAACATCATAAATTGAACGCCAATTCTATTTCTTAATAATTTTAAACCTTCCGCTCTTCCTTCATTATTCAAGAGTTTTGTTTGCGCAAAAAATGCGTTAAAAAAATGCCGATTCCGCTGAATTTGTTATTTAAAACCATTATAAATATAAACCTATCTTCTTTATTGGGATATAATTTGAGTAAATTGTGTAACAATAAACAAAGCTTAAATTTTAATTATGATTTTAGCTTCTTATCCAACCCTCTGGCCTTTATTGCTTTACGTGATTTTAGCAATCGCTTTGCCAATCATAATGCTGGTACTGTCCTACTTTTTAGGAGAAAGACATTTAGAAGATGCGACACAGGAACCTTTTGAGTCGGGAATAAAAACTACAGATTCAGCACGAATGCGGTTTTCTATCCATTTCTATGCAATTGCTATGTTCTTTGTGATTTTTGATTTGGAGGTCGTATTTATTGTTTCCTGGGCTGTGGCCGCTAAAGAAGTAGGGTGGGTCGGCTATATAGCAGTATTCACTTTTATTCTGGATTTGTTGGCCGTACTGATTTATCTGTGGCGAATCGGTGCCTTGGATTTTGGACCTGATGGAAAGAAGATTTTAAAAGCATATCACAAATTAAAAACAAATAAAATATGAAATGGTGGACAACAAAAGCTGATAATCCTACTGATGTAGTTAAGGGTAATAGTTCTTTCGAAGAAACCGTGCAAAAATCGGTGGTGCTGACTCGGATGGAAGATCTTATTGCTTGGGGTAGAAAAAATTCCGTTTGGCCTTTTAATTTCGGTTTGTCTTGTTGCTATGTTGAAATGGCAACAAGTATTACCAGTCGATATGATATTTCGCGCTTCGGAGCCGAGGTTATTCGTGGAACCCCCAGAGAAGCTGATATGATGGTTATTGCCGGAACGGTTTTTATAAAAATGGCCCCGGTAATCCAAAGAATGTACGAACAGATGATGGAACCCCGATGGGTGGTTTCCATGGGGTCTTGTGCCAATTCAGGCGGAATGTACGATATCTACAGCGTCGTTCAAGGCGTTGATAAATTTTTGCCCGTCGATGTTTACGTTCCCGGCTGTCCGCCACGCCCCGATGCCTTCCTCGAAGGAATTGTTCAGTTGCAAGATGTGATTGGAACAGAAAAACGGCCACTAAATTGGATGATTGGCGATCAGGGAGTACAAAAGCAAAAATTGACTTCCCTAAAATCACGAAAGCGGGAGGAAAGAATGAAAATGGGAAAAATACGACCACCCGACAGCGTGTAAGATAAATTGATGAGAATTTAATTAAAAATAAAAACGACTGATGTTTATTGAACCATGGTAGAGAAAAATGAGGTCATCTCAGACATAGAACAAAAATTTGAAGGAGCTCTTCTGACTATTCAGAAAACGGCGGATAAATTCCCTACGCTCTGGATAGCCCCTGAAAACATCATTGAGGTTATTGCCTTTTTGAAGAATGAAATTGCGCTGCCCTATGAAATGCTCTATGACCTGACTGCTATAGATGAGCAGGCTCGAGAACACCGTGAAGGACAACCGGAAAGCGTCTTTACCTTGGTTTATACCTTGCTTTCTTTTAGCCGAAATGAATACCTGCGGTTAAAAGTACCAACCTTGAAAACTGAACCTACTGTCGATTCTTTAACTTCTGTTTTTCCCGTAGCCAACTGGTATGAACGGGAAGTCTATGATATGTTTGGGATAAAATTTAATGGCCATCCTAATTT
>DATGSA010000167.1:0-2714 GCA_035303085.1 Flavobacteriaceae bacterium | reverse complement strand
GGTCAAGAAAAACCCAAAAACATCGGCATAAGTACATTGAAATGTACCATACTCAGACGATGCAAATATATAATCAAAAGTAATATGATCTGTATAAGGCACAAAATCGAATTCGATTATACTAGCATTGTGGGTACCACTTGTACTACCTTGGGAAGCCGAAAGATCATCTAAATCATCATCTCCAGGCCAGTTGTATCCTCCATCGCCAACGAAAGCAGCTGGTCCGGGAGCATTATTAACATCTCCAGAACTCAAGATAATTCCATCGGCAATACCAAAAGTAGTATTTTCTGCGTCAAAATATCCTATTCCCGGGGTTCCATCTCCGGCGAAATCGACTCCTGTAGAAGAAGTTACGTTGGAAACATCCGCACAAGGGTTATCGATTAAGACATCAATCACCAATTCTTCTGCGGTATAAGTATCATCAGTGGTGATATATTCTGTAGGACAAAACTCTTGAGTTAAGTTTGCCATTGAAGTTTCACAAGAATCATCAACTGCGTTGGTCACCGTTACCGTAACTATAGCTCCATTTGGATACGGCCCGAAAGTCACTACGGTTCCTGCCGTACTCACTGTTTGCGGCGTACTTCCCATATCATCAGCAACAATCACATCATCGTCACCGCCTAAATCGATAACCGTTGTTTCAATCAGGAATTGCTCTCCTACTTCACAATTGGAAACCACTTCAAATTGAGCAGTTGGATTATCACATTCCACAGCAAAATTATTGAGGCCAGGTGAAGCGGATGGTTGGTCTTCCACAATATTGGCTTCGGGCAAATCGACATTTTCCTCTAATGCAGATGACGTTAAATCACTGATTACACTAGAATTAGAGCCGATCAAAAAACTCGAAAAACCTAAAATTACTAAGGTACTTAAAACTAAAAGTAGATGTTTTTTCATGTTTGGAAAATTTTTGTTACTTTTCAAAATGTAAACTTAAGTAATTAATCTGAATTAAATTAAGATATGTTTATATTTTTTTGAATTGAAAACCCTCTTTACTTTTATTTAAAATAATTCCTCAAGCAGTTTGTTCCCCCTCTATATTTTTAATTTTAAGTTCCAAAACCAATCTCTTATATTAATTACTTGAAAAACTCAATGGTTTCAACTCAGATCACAATTAATTCCTTAACCGTTATCATCTATAGCGTTTTCCAAAAAGAGCTCCTAATGAAAAACGACCTCCACCGACGAATACCAACATCAAATATCCAAACAAAAACAAAGAAGGAAGTTCTTTCTTTACCCAAGGATCATCGGCGTGATATTGAAACACGGCCACTAACATGGTTATCAATAAAACAGCAGCCGCCTGCCTGGTCCACAATCCGAGTGCTATAAGTATCGAGCATATAAATTCTGCGAAAGCCGCAAGAACCAAAGAAGGAACTTCTCCTATTCCTATTGGATCAAAGAATTTAATTTCTTCACCGCTGAATAACAACTGAACTTTTTTTAATCCATGGAAAGCAATCATTATATAGGCGATACCGAGTCTAAAAATTAGGAGTCCTAAATTTCTGAGCGAAGCGTTATTCATATTATAGTTATTATTTTATTAAACGGCAAAATACAATAATTTAAACCAAATCAATTATTTTGATTTATCATTCAAAAGATTTTCAGCGGTAGAGATACTCTCTTCAAAATCTGTTTTTAATCGTTCCAAAGTTTTTTCGTGTTCTTTGAGTCTTTCGATTCGTTCTTGGTACTCTTCGTCAGTAAATTCTTTTTCCTTATCGTGAATGTCAGGAAAGTCTTCATTGAAATCGTGCATCCAATCAAACATTGCTTCATTGGCTGCTTTTAACTTATCAGCTGATTTTGCAAAATCTTGACCTTCATCCGTGGTGTCCATCTTTAGTTTTACTCGTTGCAATAAACTACTCACTTTGGTCATATCTTCCATTAAGATATCGTGCTCATCCAGCACATATTGCAAAGACTCTTCATATTCTACTTGTGTTTTTTGGCACGAAACAAAAACAAGTAAGGACAGCAGTATAAAAAATGATTTTTTCACAGTTATTTTATTTTAAGTTATTTAATTGTTCTTTGATTGCTTCAATTTTAGCCAAAGCATCAGCTTGTTTTTGTCGTTCTAAAGCGACTACTTGTTCCGGAGCATTGTCGACAAATCTACTGTTATTCAATTTCTTTTCCACAGCCTTTAAAAACCCTTGATTATACGTCAATTCTTTTTCAAGTTTTTCCAATTCTTCTTCTACATTGATGTGGTCATCCATCGGAATGAAATACTCATTAGATTTTATGCGGAAAGATAATGCATTATTTTGCGGCTCGGTTACCCTTTCAAATTCATCAACATTTCCCATTTTTAAAATAATGGTATTTAAGTTATCCGGAAGTTTTTCCTGATCGATGACTTTTAAGTCGATTTTATTTTTAAACGAAATGTTTTTGGTCTTTCGAATTTTTCGAATATTGCTAACCACTTCTTTTACCATTTCAAACTGTGCAAGAAATTCTTTGTCAAATTCAGTTATTTCCGGCCATTCAGCAATAATCAAAGCTTCTTCCGAAGACCGTTCTTTAATTTGATGCCAAAGCTCTTCGGTTAAGAAGGGCATAAAAGGATGTAAAATTTTCAAGTTATCCTCGAAAAGCTCAATTACGCGGCGATAGGTTTTTGAATCGATTGGTTGTTGATATTCCGGTTTAATGGCTTCTAA
>DATGSA010000166.1:0-5571 GCA_035303085.1 Flavobacteriaceae bacterium | reverse complement strand
TATCCAGACATAAAAAACCTGTCGTTCATCATATCTTCATTTCGGCTAAAATAAGCTCCTACCCAAGATACATCTGTCTTTATAGGATTACCACCAAAGTTAAACTTATAAGCTCCATTATATTCAGTCAACAAACTAACGGGTCCTTGTCCTAAAATACTAACCCCTCCTTTTCCATTAGATCGGTCGCGCAAGTGATAAACCGAACCTCCAACTTTCCAATTTTTAGAAACACTGAATTGAGCGGTTAATTCATATAATGAAACATCATCAATTTTTTCGACATTATTCTCATAGAGTTTGTAGAATCCTCCCTTAATTTTATACCAGTCTGCATCTTTTCTAACTGACAAACCAGCACCATTGGATCCCCAATACGCTAATCTGTAACCGGTATTGACAAATTTATCAAATCCTGTTCTGTAGGAATCATGCGGTGAATCGTATAGGCGCTGAATCCCTAAGTTTGCCGCCCATCCGGGAGCAAATTTATATTCAATTTCAACATTTTGTGTTTGCAGGTTTACTTGATCCGCAGACAGTGCTCCTCCGGCGTGTCCACCGGTTCCATAAGAATTATCTCCCCAGGTCCAATCCAATTTAAAAGAAGCTCTAATCGTTGCTTTTCCATCAAATATATCAGGAGAATAAATAAAGAAAGGGATTGTTCTTTGCTCAAAATAGCTCGCTGTTCCTTTAGATGAAGTTGAAGTGGTATTGGCACCAAACAATCTCCCAACAATTTGACCTTTCAGCAGTTGGTTCTCCGCAGAAATATTAGTCATTACTCCTTGGGTATAAGACAACACCAAGACTTGTAGCTGTCTGTTTGCCTTGAGCGGAATAACCTGATCAAAAGGAGACTGTTTCGCATTTCCGATATACCTATCTCTGGTTATCGCTGATTTTTCTTCTTGTTTTCTAAATTTCTCCTCCATTTCAGTTTTGGCCTGATCTTGTGCAAAACTGATCAAAGGAAAAAATGTCAACAAGAATAAAAAAATATATGTTTTTTTCATTGCTCTTTGGTTATGGTGATTTTTAGAAAATCTTTCCCTTTATTTTTTCCAAAAGATTTTTAAAGTATAGTTCAGCATAAAACATGTTAAACCATTTTATGGTCTTTATAGCAGAAAGGGAGTTTAAGAGTTCTTCCTAATATTTTTAGTAAAGACATTTTTTAAAACAATGCAACCAATCAGAATAATGAAAAATCTCAGTAAATCAATACCTGACCAGTTGCAAAGTATTAGCTCCTAAAAATTAAACCTATTGATTTAATTTTCAGAGAAAATTCATTAGTCCATTTTGTAGTACACCTGAATATTCATTTCACCGAAAGCTCCTCCGGAGGTACTTCCAAAACCTCCTTCAGGTGAAGGTGCCGTAACGCCTTCTTGCGCCGGTTCTGTTTGCGCTACTTCATAAGTCATTTTACCGTCTTCGATTTTATAAATCCCTTCTGAAGTTAAGGTAGTTGGTGCACTTTGTTCCAGTTTGATCATTCTGATATTCCCTACGCCATCCATGGTTTCATATACTCCTGACAGTTCAGAAACTGCTCCGTCATAATACGTTTTGACCAGGTAAGTTTGGTTGTTTTTAAATTCTGCGTGAATAGAATCCGTAAACGATTCCAAAATAGGTGCTACTACGGGTGAGCGCCAATTTCCTACAATAATATCATAGTTTTCCACATCGTCTCCGTCACCATCGTCATTGATGTTGTCATCGTCGCTACTGCATGAAAATGCAAAAACAGCTAATAACAACATACCGAACATAAATAATTTAGTTGATTTCATAATTAATTGATTTTAGGGTTAAATTTAAATTGATTGTTTATTGATTACTCTTTATAGTTTGTTTGCTTAATTTTTTTCGGTCGATTTTTCCTGCATCGTTTTTAGGGAATTCATCTACAAATTCAACGTATTTCGGCAGTTTAAATTTCGCTAATCGATCTTTACAAAATGCCAAAATATCTTCGGCTGTCAGCGAAGCGGCATCATCTTTTAGCTTTACAACTACTTTGCCTACCTCTCCCCATTTTTCATCGGGAACACCTATGGTTACGCACATTTCAACATCTTCCAAAAGCATAATTTCCTTTTCAATTTCCGAGGGATAAATATTTTCACCTCCGCTGATAAATACATTTTTAATGCGATCTACTACATAGAGATAATGTTTTTCATTTTTTATAACCACATCACCCGTTTTAAACCATTCGCCTGTTTGGTCAAAAGAATTTTCAGTTTCCTTTTCATTATTCCAATATCCGGGGGTGACTACCGGAGCCTTTATCCATAACTCTCCGGGTTGATTCACCTTTGCTTCTTCTCCATCTTCCGTTACGATACGGGTTTGTATATAAAAGTTTTTTCTTCCGATAGATCCTTTGTATATGATGGCATCATCTTGATGAAGAGAGGTCAAGTTCGGCCCTACTTCTGTCATTCCATATCCTTGTCGGATAGCAACATCGAGTTCAGCATATTGTTCGATAAGTGGAATTGGCATAGCTTCTCCGCCAACAATAATGTAATGCAGAGATTTAAAATTCTTTTTATTAAAATTGTTTTCGCGCGCCATCATATTCAACATGGTTGGCACTGCCATAAAAATGGATACCTCTTCTGACTCAATAAGGTTATTCACTGTTTTCGCATCAAATTTCCTACACAAACAGGTATAGCCACCGTGATGTAATATAGGATTTACCAAGACATTCCATCCGCCGGTATGAAAAGGTGGCATTACATTAACGGTATTGGTTTCTGTATTTAAAACTAAAGACATCGCGGTATTGATGCTATTCCAAAACAACATTTTATGCGTGTATTTCACTCCTTTTGGGAAACCCGTTGTCCCAGCAGTATAGAGCAAGAAAACACTGTCATCTTCGTAGAGTTGTAGAGTTTCAAAGGCGGAAAGTTTATCAATACTCCATCGCCTTGTCAGTTGACTAATCTCAAAAACAACATCTTTAGGTTTTTCCGGGAGTAAATGTGAAAATTTCTCTTCATAGAAAATAATAGACGGACTGGCATCTTTGATAATATATTCCAATTCTACAGAAGACAATCTATAATTCATTGGCACAATGACAATTCCACTTTTTTGCGCAGCACTGAATAGCGCTATATATTCCAAGCAATGTTCTGCCAATACGCCAACGCGATCTCCTTTAGAAAGGTTTAATTCTTCTTTCAAGTAAGTCGCCAAATGCCCCCCTGCATTGTTTAATTGCGCATAGGTTATTTCGCGTTGGGTTTCATATTCTTTTATAGCCACTTTATTCGGACTATAAACCGCCCACTGACTCATCCAATCTTGTTGATTTAATTCTCTCATCTTTTATTTTTTAAATAGATTACAACCAAAAGCCAAGCCTCCGCCTGAACCCATAAAAATCATTAAGTCTCCTTCTTTCACATCATTCTGTTTGTCGGCAATTGCATAAGCCATAGGTATTGCCGCTGAACCGGTATAACCATATTTATGCATGATGGTCATCGCTCTTTGGCGATCTACTCCCAAATTATCCATGGTTTCAAAGATTGTGTTGATATTGATTTGCGTGAAGAAAAAATGATCTACATCTTCGGGAGTGACGCCTTCTCTCTCACAGAGATTTTTAATCATATCGGTCCAAACTTTGGGATTGATATCAGTTGGGATTTTCTTGACAAACTGCAATCGGTCTTGCTTTTTATCCAACACTTCTTGTGACAACGGTGTTTTGCTTCCTCCGGCATAAATTCCCATCCACGAATTGTATTGTCCTTGGGTCCGCAATTCGCTTTGCAACATTCCGGATCCGTCGTTGGTGGCTTTTAAAACAACTGCTCCCACTCCATCGGCAAATAAATTCGCAGTTTTTTTATCATATACATCGATAAATCTACTCATCATATAAGCACCAACGACTAATATATATTTGTAATTTTCATCGGCTTGTATATATTTACTTCCGGTATCTAAAGCAGTTGGGAATCCCGCACAAGCTGCATTAATGTCGAAGGTTCCTGCATTGATTAAATTCATTTTATCTTGAACTACGGTAGCGGTTGAAGGTGAAATAAATTCCGGAGTATCTGTAGCGACAATAAGCAAATCGATATCTTCCGGTTTCAATTCGGCTTTTTTCATGGCTTTTGAACAAGCTTCCACAATAAAATCGGATAGGCTCTCTCCTTCTTCTGCCCATCTTCTTTCGTGAATCTGCACGTGTTTTTTCAGCCAAGAATCTACGTCTTCTTGTAGAATATCATTGAAATATTGATTGGGTACGACCCTATTGGGCACCGCCATTCCCGATGAAATTATTTTTGCATTTCTTTTATTTGACATAAGTTTCTTTATCTTTTTTTCTATATATAAACAAAACTATCACGCCCACTATCACAGAACCCAAAACCGCTAATGCTCCAGCAATTGCAGGATTTTTAACCGTTACATTTTGATAATAAGGAGTGAGTTCACCAT
This sequence comes from Flavobacteriaceae bacterium, assembly GCA_035303085.1. Classification (GTDB taxonomy): domain Bacteria; phylum Bacteroidota; class Bacteroidia; order Flavobacteriales; family Flavobacteriaceae; genus JAJYSO01. The sequence goes on along the minus strand of DATGSA010000166.1, from coordinate 1,080 downwards.
AATAAATCGACAAATAAATCACCACTGCAGTGATTGTCGCCAACAACGGTGCTTGTGAGGGCACATTTTTTATAAAAATTCCAAACAAAATAGGGATAAACGCAGCTGAAAAAAACAGGTAAACTCCGTTTTGCGCCAATATTCCCACACTGAGATTTGGATTGACCAGTTGATCGTAACTCACCAGAATAGTGATTACCATCAAAATTAAAATCACTCCTTTATTGATGTTTTTCTTTTTATTTTCTGAAAAATCCCTATTCGACAAGGGTAAAATAATATCGTTTGTAATGGTAGTACTCACCGACTGCACCAAGCCTTCCAGCGTAGAAAGACCTGCCGACAACATTCCAAAAACAACAATCACTGCTAACCAAGGAGAGAATCTTTTTATCACATACACGCTCATAATAGAATCCATCGTCATTTTTTCTCCTCCATTAATCAGTTCCGGCATCATTAATCGCGCATAAAACCCGACAAAAAGAACCGCGAAGAATAACATTAAAGCAATGATGGATATCATCAAATACTTATTGACATCCTTACTTGAACGGAGCATCAGTGATTTGGTAATGATATGAGGTTGCGCAACAATTGCAATCCCTATGATGAAATTGCAAAACACCACTTCAAAAAAGTCTCTAAAAAGTGGACTTTTCCGGTTATAATTTTTAGAGAGTAAGGGGTCTATTTCGTTTATTTTATCCCAAAACCCCATCCAACCGTTTTGGAAGTATTCCCATCCGGAAAACAACAATATCAGGGCGACAACAGCCATCACCGAAGCTTGAATTGCATTGGTGTTAATCATAGAGTTAGCGCCGCCAAACATGGTGTAACCAAAAACAAAAACCACCAAACCGATCAACACATACAGCTCGGATGCCCCAAGAGCGCTGGAAAGAATTTTGACCAGTCCAACACAAATCAAAACGATAAAAGTAATGAGCAGCAAGGATAAAAAAGCGATCAATCGCGCGTGGATATTATTGTTATATCGGTTTCCAATCCACTGAGCTAAAGTCAGCGCTTTGGTTGTTGAACCTATATTTTGAAAACTTTTAGTCAGCACAACCA